>NJEG01000044.1 GCA_002254565.1 Candidatus Altarchaeales archaeon ex4484_2
ATAGGCGAAGCCGCACTGGACGACCAAATAGGAATGAGAATAATCGCAGTCCGCAGAGCCAAAAAATGGTACTACAACCCCCCAGACTCATTCAGACTGAAGGAGAAAGACACTCTAATAGCCAGAGGATTTCTACAGGGGAGAGAAGCCCTATCCCAACTAGCAAAAGAAGGCGTCTGCGAATCATAAGCCTCTCATTGGAACCATCAAGCCTTCGTGATTAGAAGGAGCCACTTTCGAAACTAATGTCCGACCTCTCTTAAGAACTACCTCCCCCCGAAAAACTACTACATCTCACAGGTTACTTCAAAATTCCCTCTAAACAGCTGAAGTTCTCAACAGCAATAATGCTTCAGGGTCCACAACCTTGAAACCGAACCTCTCATACCAGTGAACAAGCGAATCAAAGGTCTTCACACAAATAGTCTCCTGTGAATGGTCCTCAACAATCTTCTGAAGCATCAAGCTTCCAATGCCTTCCCCTCTATAACCTCGATGAACATTAATAACCCTGATCTCTGCGAAGCCGTTCCTCCGGTAAACAACCCCATATCCAATAACTCCAATCCCATAAACATCGTAAACGAAATACTCGTATTTCTGATAATTGCCATGTTGTTCGACTTCGCACCGTACCACAGGCGAAAACATACTCAACTCAATTCCTCCAGTCAGTAAACAAGCGGAAGAGTAAGCGGTAGTATTAAAGCTTTTTGTTAAGTTTGATTATGAAAAAATAAACCAATGTTCTGAGTAAAGAGTCGATCACAACACCGCTCCCACGAAAAAACATAAAACATTTTGAAGCGGGCTTCATAAGGAGCCCATAGCATCTTGCGGGTGTGATTCTCCCGGATCTAATACTATTGGAAGCCTCCGAGTTTCAAAGTAGAATGGCAGGCAAGGTGAGCGTGTTCTGAGCCAGCCACTCATAAACCATCATATACAGGTAGTATCCCACGTACTGCACCATTCCGCCCATAATCTCTGAGACGATGAGGACGAACCAGTCCCATCTGACGGATATTCCTATAACGAGCAGGCTGATGGTGATGCCCAAGAGGGGCCCTACGCGGCGGTGAGATATGGCTAACATCACAAGGTTGAAGATGAGCACACCTATCCCTGTGATCAGAATCGCTCCGAAGATAATGCTGAGCATGTTACGTACTAAGGGATCAAAAAGAGGCCAGTACGGGTCCAGCATAAATCCTCATCTCTCCCCTTTTTCTTATGATGAGAGGTATAATAACACCACGAAAAGTCGAACTTTTGAGAGCCACCGAAACGACAAGGGCAAAACATAAAACCACCAGAAACATACGTCATAAAAAGAAATATGCGTAAAACAAAAAGCGTATAAAAATCAATCGCCGAGAACAACTAATATGGCGCTCTCACAAAATCAGAAAATGGATCTTCTACTCGTCCAAAAACTTAACAACCAATAACGCTAACCAAAAAATCCTAAAGAAACCCCTAAACATAAAAGAAAAAGAAGCAAAGAGGTGTAAACATGCCAAGACTCAAGCAAACAGAAGAAATACTGAAACTAATGAAAAACAAGGAACAAATAAGAAACACGGGAATAATCGCCCACATAGACCACGGAAAAACAACGCTGTCTGACTCCCTGCTCGCGGAAGCTGGCCTGCTTTCTCCCAGCATCGCAGGCGAGGCGAGAGCACTAGACTACCTGGAGGAAGAGCAAAAAAGAGGGATAACGATAAAAGCCGCAAACATATCTCTCCTACACGAAGTGGAACAAAGACCCTACGTCATAAATCTCATAGATACTCCAGGCCACTGAAATGGGGTTTTTCCCTTTTCGGCTAGGTGGATTTTACGGGCAATGTAACGCGTGCACTTCGTGCTATTGACGGTGCTCTTGTGGTCGTTGACGCTGTTGAGGAAGTTATGGTTCAGACTGAGACGGTGACCAGACAAGCGTTGCAGGAAAGGGTTAAACCTGTGCTCTTTATCAATAAGATTGATCGTTTGATTCGCGAGCTCAAGTTGGATGCCCCAGCGGTTCAGGAAAAGCTTAACAGGATTATTCGAGATTTTAACGGGCTTATTAGCATGTATGGTGAAAAGGAGTTCAAAGATAGATGGAAAGTGAATCCTGCGGAGGGTGCGGTTGCTTTTGGTTCCGCGCTCCATGGCTGGGGGTTTACCATCCCTCAGATGCAGGAGAAGGGATTGAAGTTCAGCGATATTGTTGCATACTATAACGATAATTGTTTTGATGAGCTGAAACAGATTCTTCCGGCGCATGCGGCTGTCCTTGATATGTTTGTGCAGCATCTTCCCAATCCTTTGCAAGCACAGCCGTATCGTATTCCTAAGATTTGGCTGGGTGATCCTGAAAGCGAGATTGGCAGGGCTATGCGTGAGTGTGATGATGACGCGCCGACGGTGATTTGCCTTAATAAGGTTGTTGTTGACCCACATGCGGGCATCGTCTCTACCGGTAGAGTCTTTTCGGGTACAATTAGTGAGGGCGACAACGTTTACCTTCTGACCGGGAAAAGGGGTTACCGTGTGCAACAGACTAGTATTTACATGGGTGCCCGACGAGAGATAGTGCGTAGCATTCCCGCAGGTAATATCGCAGCTATGCTCGGTTTGGATGTTGCTCGAGCGGGTGAGACAGTCGTCAGTGAAAATATTAAGGAACAAATGGTTCCCTTTGAGAAAATTAAATATGTTTCAGAGCCTGTGATCACTATTGCTGTGGAGCCTAAGCATCCTAAGGACCTGCCGAAGCTTATTGATTTGATGCAAAAACTATCTATTCAAGATCCCAATCTGGTGGCCACAATCAACCAGGAAACCGGAGAGTACCTACTATCGGGTATGGGTGAGCTTCATCTTGAGATTTCGGTAAAGGATATCCAGTCTATGGTTGAGGTGACAACCTCACAACCCATAGTTGTTTACCGTGAAACAGTAACCGGGACCGGAGGACCCGTGCTGAGTAAGAGCCCTAACAAGCATAGCAGGGTTTGGATAACTGTGGAGCCGCTTAACGAGGAGATCATTAAACTAATTCTCGATGGAGAGATATCTGAGTATCAGGATGCGGCTGCCAGAGCTAGGATTCTAAGGGAACGGGCTGGCTGGGATGCCAAAGATGCGAGAAACGTTTGGGCCATAGATGAACATGTAAACGTGGTTGTGGATCAAACCAAGGGTGTTCAGTATTTGCGTGAGGTTCGGGATACAATGATTGCTGGAGCAAAGTGGGCGACTGAAGCGGGTCCCCTGGCGGAGGAACCGATAAGAGGTATAAGAATTAACGTGGTAGATTGTCAATTGCACGAAGATCCTATTCATAGGGGCCCAGCTCAGATAATGCCTATGACTCGACGTGCGATTTGGGGTGCGTTTCTAAGCGCTGAGCCAACTCTTCTGGAGCCGATTTATAAGATTCAGATAAGTGTTCCTCCCGAATACATAGGTACGGTTTCTGGTATTTTATCGCAGAGGAGGGGCCGCGTAATCGACGTACAGCAGAAGGGGCCGCTTGCATTCATAACCGGCGAAATTCCCGTTAGGGAGACCTTCGGGTTAGCCAGTGACATGCGGTCGAAGACATCTGGAAGGGCTTTTTGGCAGACCCAGTTCACAAGATGGGAGGCCTTACCGAAGAGTCTGGCACAAGAAGTGATTGCCGAGATTCGCAAGAGGAAAGGACTAAAACCCGAACCGCCTGAAGCATCAGAGTACATAGATACCCTCTAAATCTCCCTATCCCTCTTCGGTTTTTCTTTTATTCAGTGAAGTTTATGATGTCGATACTTTTATTTAATCGAATGAATTATCAAAAATTATCCAACTTGGTTTAAAAGGTAAAAATGGGCGGCTGTAGTCCAGAAGTAGGGTTAACTACTGGGCACTCTGGTCTAGGACACTGGCCTCCCAAGCCAGTAACCCGGGTTCAAAGTAAAACATAGAATGTTTCTATTTTTTGGGAATCCCGGCAGCCGCACCAAACACCAACCTCTTTTTCAATCATCCCAAATTTTCTTCAAGTGATTCTTGATGATGGTTCTTTGGAGACTTTTATATGCGAGTTGTTACCGGATCTCTCAGAGTGGTAAACTCTCTATGTGAGTGATCACAACTATCCCTGGTGTCCGCTAGAATGGCTATTGACCCTCTTGAGCTGAAGAGGGTGATGTTTGGAACTGATGGCTCGATGCTTAACGTGTTAATACCTTTCAAGGTCTGGGTGGAGGTTCCAGGGAACCCTTGGTCTGTCAGTAAGGCAGAATTCAGTTTCTAGAGGAATCGAAACTACAATGAGAAAGGTTGCAGCAGGATTTTTATAACCTTAAATAGCGTTCATACTCGTATCCTTTTATAAGAAGGATATTTTTTAAATACGTTAAAGAAGTATAGATTATCACGTGCAAACGATGATAGGTCTGACCCCGCTGACCCACGATGACGAAGATCTTGAGTATTGAGTTTGCATCAGATTCTCCTTATTTTCAGGTGTTCTGTGTTTGTTTTTACTTGTTGTGTTTCCCTTAGGTTTAAGTAGACTAGTGTTGTTTCTGTTTACTCAACAGTTGGTGTTTGATGGCTGGTGGTGTTATGAAACTGCCGGTGGGTAAGGTTCCTAACGACTTGTTGGAGAAGATCGTTTTTCCTTACGGTGGGGTGAATTGTGGCAGGGTGATTTGTGGCCCCGCTGTGGGGCAAGACGCAGCGGTTATTGATTTCGGAGAGAGATTGCTGGTTGTGGGGGCGGACCCGATTACCGGCACTCAGAGTAGGATGGGATGGTACGCTGTTCACGTTAACGCGAACGATGTGGCAGTTAGAGGTGCTGTTCCCTTGTATTTCACCTCTACGATTTTGCTTCCTGATGGAGCTGACTCACCTTTTTTGGAGGAGATTTGTAGGGATGTGGATAGAGCCGCGCGGGAGATCGATGTTTGCGTCGTTGGGGGCCATACTGAGGTGGTCCCCTACTTGAGTACGCCTATATTGTGTGGCGCCATGTTTGGAGAGACCACTAGGGAGAAGTTGGTGTTGACGAGTGGCGCCTCCGCTGGTGATGTTATAATTTTGACAAAGCATGTCGGTTTGGAGGGTGCCGCTATTCTCGCCACGGATCGCTTTGAGGATTTAAGTAAGGTTTTAGATGAGGCGCTCTTGTTGAGAGCGCAATCCTTCTTTGAATGTTTGAGTGTTGTGAAGGAGGCTTTGGCTGTTAATGAGACTGGGGTTGTGACCACCATGCATGACCCGACTGAGGGTGGCTTACTGGGTGGCTTGGTAGAGCTTGCAAGGGCATCGAATGTAGGTTTTAGGGTTGAGGAAGAATTGATTCCTGTTGCGAGGGAAACTGTGGAGATCTGCTCCAGTTTGGGAGTGGACTCTCTCAGTTTAATTTCTAGCGGTGTTTTGTTAGTAACTGTTAAACCTGAAGGTGAACAGGAGGCTTTGGAAGCGATTAGATCTGTTGGAGTTAACTGCACCACAATCGGCAGGATTACGTCTGGTGGACGCGTATTGGTGCGGAGGAGTGGCGAGGAGGTTAAACTGGGAATGTTTATCCGCGAAGAGTTATGGGATGCCCTAGAGGCAAAACCCCGCTAGTTAACGTGCTTCTCTGTTGAATCTTACGCGTTACTTATTCCACTATTTTTGTTTCCTCTCGTTAAAATGAAGCTACCTGAGACCCTGAGCTGGCGTTTTCTAGGAGGTGTTCGCTTTGCCTCCACTTGGTTTTGACAGGTTCATGATATATTTTGAGACTTAGTGGTGTCCATTTCCACCTCTGGTTTTTTTCGTCAAACATTTCAAGGATGCTTTCCGGGAAGCGTGTTGCATTGATTGTATAATCTGAGAATTGAATGTTGGGATATTTTCTTTCCAGTATCTTTTTA
>NJEG01000045.1 GCA_002254565.1 Candidatus Altarchaeales archaeon ex4484_2
ATGAATGACATAATGACTAATTAGGCATTATGCATATAAAACTGTTTCGCTCTCTTGATACTGAAAATGCAGAACTAGTGCCTAAGAATCAGGGAATTTGGGAAGTTTAGATCAAAAACAGGAAAGCGATTCCTGAAGAATTTGAAAAAGCCGAGCCTGGGTAATAGTGTGCATAACATTTCGGTGTTAGGTGGTGTAGCAAAAGGTTTCTAAGCAGCTTTTATTTGCTTTTTTCCGTTTCCTTAAACGTGAAGGATGCGGCTGCTATCTGCGCAATCCAAAAAGCATTCATCCAGATAAATGGCCATGTTTTATTGAGTATGCTATATTCAAGTTTTGCATAATCTGCGAAAATCGACACAAGGATAGGGAAAAGAATTATAGAAACTATCGGAACTAAGTAATAAAAAATTTTAATACTTTTTTTACTATGTTTTTTCAAACATGAAACTGATGCGATAATTGATAACAATGAGGAAATCATAACTATAATAATCGGCTTATCGCCACAGAGCCAACCAGTAAGCATAAATATCTCTATCCCTATCGGATTGAGTACTGCGAGTTCCCTTTTTAGGGCGAGCTTGTAATTTCATATAACAACTATTAAACGCAATACGTTTGATCGTTGAGTTAAGAGTTAGACAGATGTTTATAGACTCTGTGATATCACCTTGCTTTATGGAGGAAATAGATAAGGACCTCACACCCCGGGGATGAGCTAATAAGACGGCTTATCGAGGAAATAAAGCTGATGGGGGTACTCCCGCCAAACCAGGAAGACCTAGATCTCAATCACCAAAAGATTTCTGCTCACTTCTTCAATACATTCTTCATATACCTGAGGGTTTTATCCCGGAATTCCTCTCTTCTTAGGGCATACTGTATAGTCGCTTTTATATAGTCTTCCTTGTTCCCTAGGTCATATCTTTCCCCGTCAAACTCTGTTGCATAAATCCTCTGTTCCCTGGATAATAGTTTTATTGCGTCTGTAAGCTGTATCTCACCCCCCTTCCCAGGTTCGGTCTTTTCTATGGCATTGAAGATTTCGGGAGTTAAAAGGTATCTGCCGATGATTGCAAGGTTTGAAGGCGCCTCCTCGGGTCTGGGCTTCTCCACCAGATCCTTTACTTCGTAGGTGTTCCCTCCAACCCTCACGCCGTCTATAACGCCGTATTGCTCGATCATATCCATGCCAACTTCATGCACGGCTATTACGGAGCCGTTGTGTTCCTCATGGCAATCCATCAACTGCTTGGAGCAGGGAATCTTTGAGAAAATCACGTCATCCCCAAGCAAAACAACGAAGGGCTCATCTCCAACATGCTTCTTTGCACAGTATACTGCATGTCCAAGCCCTAGCGCCTCAGGCTGCCGTATGTAGTGTATGTCCGCAAGATCGGATATGTCCTGAACATCCTTTAGGAGTTCATGTTTACCCTTCTGGTCCAGTATTTGTTCGAGCTCGAATGATTTATCGAAGTGGTCTTCTATAGCCCTCTTCCCTCTGCCGGTAATAATGAGAATATCATCTATTCCGGAATTCACGGCCTCCTCCACCACAAACTGTATAATCGGCTTGTCTATTAAGGGGAGCATCTCCTTCGGCTGGGCCTTCGTTGCCGGCAGGAAACGTGTGCCCAATCCCGCCGCAGGTATAACCGCCTTCATTTTTATTTCAAGCAACAAGAAATTTATTTTGTAAATTTCTTGGTTATTATGAGGTATTGTTATACTTTATAATTCAATGAAAAAAAGATTTGTTTTTAGACTCTGTATGATTATTTATGAGCGAGGATATAAAATAGCCAGAATTGACTGGGATTTTGCATGGATGGTTTCTCTCAGAGGTCTCTTTCAGTTATGAAACAGGATAGCTCAGATAAAGCATCTCTCGCCTCGGATTCTCTAAGCTTCATGAGGGAATCACCTGCTTTCTTGGCGTAGTAATCCATCCGCTCCCTGCAGTAATTCATGGACCCTGATTTCTCTATGAGTGAGACAGCCGCCCTCACCTCAACGTATGTGTTATCCTTCTTGGATAGTATATCAGTAAGCCTTTCTCTTTTATTACCCCCCAAAAGCTCCAGGGCCTTGATCACCGGGAGATTCTTTTTTCCCTTGATTACGTCACTCCCAACGGGCTTGCCCAGTTTCTCCTCGTCCGCTGTCACACCCAACAGGTCGTCTTTTATCTGGAAGGCTAGGCCAACATTCAAGCCGAATGATGCTAGATTCTTTACCTCATCCTCTGATCCGTTGCCGAGAACCGCTCCCGCCCTAACAGCCGCCTCCAGTAAAACAGCGGTCTTGCCATCTATCATCTCAATGTATTCCTGCTCTGTAACATCCACCCTGCCCTCAAAGGACATGTCCATCTCCTGCCCCTCACAGATTCTGGCACTAGCCTTGGCAAGAATCTTTGTTGTCCTGTTATCGCATAGCTCAAAAGCCTTCGAGAACAACAGATCCCCTGCAAGAATAGCCGTAGCATGCCCGTAAACCCTGTGCACTGATTTTTTCCCTCTCCTGAGGTCGTCGTCGTCCATTATGTCATCGTGAATCAATGTGAAGTTGTGGATTAACTCTAAAGCAGCAGCAGTCGACAAAGCATCCCTGTCGCTTCCGCCAACTGCCCTGCAGGCCAAGATACACAAAAGAGGTCTAATCCTCTTCCCTCCTGCAGTGATAATGTGGCTGGAAGCAGTATATAGGTTTTCTGGCTTACCCTCCAGAACAGATTCTATGGTGGAATCAACCTCATCCATAACCGGCTGGAACCTGGAAAAATCCATTTTATATAATATGTTTGTCAGGTAATAAGTCAAGGCTTGTATTCGGAAACAACATCCCCTAGTTTGGCGGAGGGGCCGCCTCCAACAGAAAACCTCTTGTTTCCGCTTGCTCCCCCACCAAGTCTTTTGCAGATTTCTCTGGCTACGTCTACGGCGCTATATTTTGAGTCGGAGGCTACAACAATATTTGCTTTCCCGCCGCTCTTGTTTGCTATGAGTATTAGTGCATTCTTCTCCAAAAGAGAGTTAGCCAGCTGGTTTAGGTTTTTAACCTCCAGGTTATTGGTTAACTGCTTCACCATCCTCACATCATCAACAAGGGTATAATCTGATTCAAGCTTTTTTCTGAGCTCTTCTTCCACCCTCTCCACCAGCTCCTCCCGTAGCTTTACTATATCTTTCTTCTGCTGCTTCCATTCACTGAAGAGCTGATGATAGGACTTAAATGCATCCCCTACGGGAAGCTTTTTGTATTTTTTGCTGTATACGCCAGCTTTTTCTATTGTCTCCTCCAGTCTCCTGATTTCTTTCAGGTTCCGCTGCCATTCATCCCTAAAGCGCTCCAGCGTTGGGGGCAGCTTTTCTATGGAAACAGAGAATATGGCTGCAAGCTCCTTTAATTCCTCCTCACCAAGATGTTGGAGGTCTACCTCGCAGGCTATCTCCTCAATACCCTTCCTGTGCCTCTCCAGAGCTGCTCCCGCCTTATACTCTAACCTCACAACACCATCCTGTATCCTCTTCACCCTCGTAATCTGGATACAGCCAAGTGCACCAGTGGAATCAAAATGCGTTCCCCCACAGGCCTCCACATCCCAGTCCCTGATATCAACTATTCTAATCTCTTTTCCAGGAACAGCTCCGCCCTGGTAGAGGGTAAACCCGTATTTCTCTTCCGCATCATTCCGGTCCATGAAGTATTTCTTTATAGGTCGGTCCTCCCTGATTACCTTATTAGCTAGAGACTCTATCTCCTTTATCTCTTTATCAGTGAGGGATGCATAGTGTGTGATATCCAGTCTGCTTAAATCCTCGCTCTTGTGGGCGCCGGCCTGCCATACATGATTTCCTAAGACTCTCCTAGCGGCTCCATTGATTATGTGGGTTGCAGTATGGTGTTTCATCAACTGAATCCTCCGGTCCCAGTTAATCTCGCAGCTTACCATCATACCCTCACTTAACCCGTCAAGCCTCTTAACCCTGTGCAGTACAACATTCCCTTTCTTTATCACTTCCGTGACATCCCTATCATCTATCTCACCAAGGTCCGTCTCCTGTCCCCCGCCCTCAGGATAAAAGAAGGTTTTGTCCAATACCACGTAGTTATCAAATAACCTAACTATTTTCGCCCTGAATCTTCTCTTCCTTTCATCCCGGTAGAATGCAAGCTCGGTAGGCTCTAAACCAGGCGGGAGACTTACCCTATCAACATCCTCCTTCTTTGGTGTAGTGTGTTTCTCCGCGACCTGGATGAAAAAGTCGTCTGGTATTTCCACCTTCAGCCGGGAGAACTCCTTAACCAGTTCAGGAACAAGCCCGTGTGAATCATAGAAGTAGATTAAGTCCCCTGTCGAAACCTTCTCAGTTCCCTTAGACTCCAGCCCCTCATCAAATCTTTCAACAATCGCCCTCCCCTTAATGACTGTTTTATCGTATTTCTTCTCCTCCACCTCAGCCAGATTCAATATATCCTCTCTATTCGCCTTGAATTCAGGGAAATATTTTTCCATGCTCTTAATCTGCCAGCTGATTACCTCATGGAGGGGTAATTTAAGGCTCAGGTTTTTCAGGGACCTCAGGGTTCTTCTAACCAGCAACCTGGCGAAATATCCCTCCTTCACGTTGGAGGGGACTACTCCGTCATTGAACATGAATGTCAGGGCCCTTGTGTGGTCGCCTACAGCATAAAGGTCCTCGAAGGGTTTGGTTACTGAGATAAGTTTATCCACGGGAATACCGATATTATCTGCCACCCGTTTCCTTAACTGCTTCAGGTCGGCGTTTGACTCCACATTCATCATGCCAGCGATCCTGGAGTATTCCCGCAGGATATTGTGGTCTTCATTCAACTCCAGCTCGTTTTTAAGCCTCCCCAGCACTTCTGGCATAACCGCTTCATATGCATTAGGTGTGCCCTGCGAGACCCACGCAAACCTCTCCAACCCATAGCCGGTGTCAACCACCTGCATATCCATCTCTTTTCTACCGGACGGTGTTTCCTCATACATCATGAATACCAGGGTTGCCAGCTCCACTCCGTTAACGATGGTCTCGAAGCAGGGTCCTGAGTTCCCTCCGCCAGCCCAATCATCCTCGATGTAGGTTACATCCTCTCCAGCTATGCCAAGCTCCAGAAGGAGGTTATGGCATAACTCAACGGTTTCGTCCCTGAAATAAATCCTTTCTTGGGGGGTGTTGAAGGCGTGGTGGGCCATCATCTCGAACATGGTAAAATGCCGCCCTGTTTTCCCCACGTTGTCTATGTCGTTAAACCTCAAGGCGGTTTGGCTCATCACCAGGGGATTCGCTGGAGGCTTTATTGTTCCATTCAACACCCAGGGCTGGAAGCAGGATATTGATGCTATGGAGAAAAAGATGTCATCCCTCCATCTGGCAACCACAGGGTATCTGTTGATTCTCTCATGACCGTGTTTCTCGAAGAAGCTCAGGTAGATTTCCCTCATCTCGTTCAGTTCAATTCTTTTTTTTGTTGGTGGGTTGTCTATGAAAGAGTACTCGCTGCATGGAGGCTCCCCGCAGTCTGGTCTCTCACCCAGAGTCCAGAAGTATCTACCGCACTTGGGGCACTTCTTTCTGCTGAAACCCTGCTCCCTGAACAGCTCAACCTCATAGTCGGACATTACTATTAAGAATCAGATTAAATGTTAAAATCCAACATCATATTAGAGTTATCTCTTGGAGCAAAATGAAGTTTGATGTGGGTAGAGATGATGTTGAGGTTTTTTTGGTGGCGTTTTCACTTCTTTTTTTGGAGACCGTATTCTTTAAAACAACAGTATTCATCCATGATTATCTTAATGCGATATTGGTTATATCGTATGCGTTGTTGGGGTTGGGGATTGGAGCATTGATTAGCTATTATTACAGGGATCTGCCAGAGGATTCCGTAGCTACTCTAAAGATTCTATTAATGCTTTCGATTGTGCTTTCATTTATTAATTTTGTATATTTCCCCATGAATCTCTTTCTTTCACCTGCCCTCATATCCCCCTTTGTTTTCGGGAGCATTATTATCGCGTATTTCCTAAAAAAAAGTGGAAGCCATAGAATATATTTTTTTGATTTATGTGGTGCGACGTTAGGTGTTTTCTCTTCCGTGTTTTTCATACCGATGCTGAGAGAAGAAAATTGTTTTATTTTCATCCTCCTTGTATTGGCTATTTCCTCATCGATCTATAGATACCGGAACACAATATTCAAGCTTTTTTTTAAGATTATTGCTTCCCTGTACTCTTCCTGGTGTTCGGTGTCGTTCACCAGCTGTGCGACTTCATACGCGTATATTAAACCCTCAAGATACACTGAGGTGCTCCCCGAAAATGGGACCCCATATTCCGGGTGCGTTGGATCATAGAAACGTCCCAGGTAGTCGATGTATGGATAACCGTCTTTGTTTTGCATTTTAACTAATTCATCGTTCAAAATAAAGATAGCTTTAAGGTATCTTTCATCTCCAGTGAGGTAGTACAGTCTTGCAAGTGACATGGTATGCTAGGGTACAAAAGCAGGATAGTAGTTGCTGTCTATGTTGTCGACGTATTCAATCAGGTAATGATTCTGGGACTTAACCGCAGCATCCAGGTATCTCTCCTCTCCTGTTCGCTCGTAGAGTTCCACCAGGCCAAGCAACGCCTCACCACTGTAGTAATAGAGTAATCTTTTTTTATCGTAGCTATATCCTGGTTTTTATATAAAACGGCTCCAACGAACCATCCTCATTTTGAGAGGTGATAGGAGAGTTAGCAAGCTTCTTGGCCTTATCCCTGTATTCATCAATTAGGGGGGATGGCTCCCTCTCCAGCTTGTTCACTACCTCCCGCAAGGGCCACACGCTCCTTCTCAACAGCACCAGCTCCCTCTTGAGTCTATGTATCTGCCCTAGCGTGTCCTGGTCGGGTTCGTGTATTAACTCATCATCTAAATCCTCTATCTCCTCGCCCAACTCCTCCAGTATAAAGAAATAGCTGTCCACTATGGAGTCAATCAGCGAATAAGCCAGATAGTCCGGGCCTTTACCTCTAATACGGCCTTTACCGTTTCTGATTCTCTCCCTGACGGAGTCGAAGACGTCTCTGATGCTCTCCTGAAGGGAGATAATGTAAGTTGGGCCTAGAATCATGCTAACCTGCTCGGACCGGAACTCCTGCTCTCTTTTATCGTAGAAGAGCATCTTTAACACAATAAAAAGGTAGTCCTCGAAGTCCTCAATCTTGGGTCTCTGGTCCGTGTTCAGTATATCCTCCAGCAGTAGGGGGTGTAGGCTGAATTTTTCACCCAGCTTCTTTATCACATCAATGTGGTGTATGCCGTCTAGATTTATCCAGGAAACGGTTGATTTATCCTTTAGAAAGAAGCATTCTGCTATATCCTCCACCTGCTTCTCCTCCAGATTATCTTTATCATAATCCAGTAGGGTAATCCTGATCTCCTCCTCCCTTCTCTTCCCTACATGAACCAGGGTCCCGGGGGGTAGGCCGGCCTTCTTGGAGCGTCTAACTCTTTCAAGCATTTTTCAGGTGATAGAATATCAGAGCTACAGTAGAAAAAACAATTTCCTAAATTCCCAGCACCTTAGGCACCATGATCCCTAACTTCTCAAATATCTTCCTCTGCTCTTTTCCCACTTCCGAAATAATCATCTCCTCCCCAAAA
>NJEG01000030.1 GCA_002254565.1 Candidatus Altarchaeales archaeon ex4484_2
CCCCAAAACAACCGCACAAGCTCCCTCTCAAAATTAGCGCCCTTAGCATACCTTCCCATTTTCAAAAAACCTAATTCCCAGATAACTCAAGCATCCGATCAATAGCCTTACCAGCCTCCCTGAGAATCCTCTCAGATACCCTCACCTCAAAACGATCACCTCTAAGAGAATCCAAAACCTTATCCAGGGTTAAAGACTTCATAGGAGGGCAAAGCATCGGGGGGGAGAGATGATAAAACCTCTTGCCAGGGAACTCACGCTTAAGCCGGTAAACCATACCCTCCTCCGTGCCGATAATAAACTCATCCGCAGGAGACTCCCTGCAATACCTGAGCATCCCGCCAGTGGACTCGATGCCGTCAGCCAGCTCCTGAATCCCAGGATCAACCTCAGGGTGAACTACCAACTCAGCATCAGGATGCCTGCTTTTAGCCATTAATATATCAACCAACGAAAGCTGGTGGTGTGTTGGGCAGTTACCCCCCTCAGGGACTACCACAACATCCTTATCGGTCCGTTTCTGTGCATAATAAGCCAGATTCCTGTCCGGACCGAACAAAACAGTATCCGAGTCCATTGCTTTAACTATCTGCGGAGCATTAGCTGAAGTGCAGACGCAGTCAGCCAGCGCCTTACACTCCGATGAGGAGTTAACGTACAACACAACCTCAGAGTCAGGATAAGATTTCCTGGACTCCAGTATATCCTCAGGGGAGAGCATCAAGGCCATAGGACACCTAGCAAGCAGATCAGGAATCAACACCCTCTTCCTGGGATTAACTATCTTAGCTGTCTCAGCCATGAAATAAACCCCACAGAATACGATCACCTCAGCGTCGGTTTCAGCCGCCTGCCTCGCTAATTCAAGAGAGTCGCCAACGAAATCCGCCACATCCTGTACCTCAGGCCTCTGGTAGTTATGGGCTAAAATCACAGCATTCTGCTCCCTCCTTAATTCATCAATTTCCCCTGAGAGTTCCCTGATATTAGCCACATTATTCATATATAACATAGTAGGATTCAATAAATTAGTATTTAATATGAACAAAAAAATAGTGTTAGCAGTCTGCGGAAGCGTTGCAGCCATAGAGACGCCGAAAATTGCGCGAGAGTTAGGGAGGGAGGGCTTTGATGTCGAATGCGTGATGTCTGAAGCAGCTCAAAGGATCATACACCCCGACGTTATGGAGTGGGCTAGCGGAAACAAAGTAATCACTGAATTAACCGGACAGGTGGAGCATGTAAGCCTCTGCGGTATAGACGGAGAAGCCTCACTGTTACTGGTATGTCCGTGCACCTCAAACACCCTCTCCAAGACAGCATGCGGTATAGGAGATAACCCAGTAACAACGATGGCGGCAACAGCCCTCGGCTCAGGCATCCCAATCGTGATGGTTCCGGCAATGCACCTGGCCATGTACCAGAACCCCTTCGTGGAAGAGAACATCAAGAAACTCATAAAAGAGGGAGTTCACATAATAGAACCGGAATGCAGGGAATCCAAGGCTAAAATAGCAGGCATGGAAAAAATAATCAAAAAAACATGTGATATAATAAAATAGAATGGAGCTCACCAAAAAACAGGGAACGGTTCTCGTGAAATACATCAGGAAAACCCTGGAGGAATACTTCAAGGAGAAAACAGTGGACATAAAGGACTACATAAGCGAGGACATGAGAGATGTTGTTTCAAGGGAAGCCGCAGCCTACGTGACGCTCTTCAAATACCCGAGCATGCGCTTCAGGGGCTCATCAGGCCATATGCTACCCATACTATCCCTCGAAAAAACCATCAGGGAAGCAACTCTTAAGGCAGCATTCAGGGACAGGAGATTCATTCCCTTGATGAAAAGCGAGCTAAGGGACACCATCGTGGAACTCTCTCAGCTCAGAAAACCAGTCAAAATCGAAGCCGATAGCCTCTCAGAGTATCCTTCAAAGATAAAAATCGGCAGGGACGGGATAGCTATAGAAAAAGGGTATACTAGGGCGTTATTGCTACCACAAACTGCTGTTATGATGGGGTGGAATGCTAAACAATTCCTCTCCTTTGCTCTGCTTAAGGCAGGATTGGATCCAAGATACAAGAGCAAGAATATACAGGTCTACAGAGTCCAGGCCCAGGTCTTCAGGGAAGAGAAACCTGGAGGTGACGTAATCGAAGAGGAGTTCAACTAACTGCTCTGAGAATATTTATTTGGAGACTCCTATTATTTAGGAAAAATGAACTATTACCAAGAAGCCTTCAACCTAATCAGTAAACAACACCAGTGGCGGGGTTCCTGTCTGAATATGATAGCCAGCGAAAACATAACCTCACCCGCTGTAAGGGAAGCAATAGCCTCGGATTTCGGTCACAGATACGCTGAAGGAGTAGCTGGAGGAGTAGATGAGAACACAAGGTTGAAGGTATTCGACCGGTACTATCAAGGAACCAAGTACTTCGACAGGATAGAGGCTCTGGCCATCAAGCTCTCGGAGGAGTTATTTCATGCAGAACACGCTAACGTTGTTCCCATCTCAGGTGTAGTAGCTAATCTGGTCGCTTATCACGCCCTATCAAAGAGGGGTGACAGAATCACGGCCCTCGGCCTACTGGATGGGGGGCATATAAGCCACTGCAAGATAAGCGCAGCAGGCGTTATGGGCTTGAAGGACATCCCCTATGCATTCAACGAGAAAGAGATGAACATTGACGTGGATGAATCAAAGAAGATCGTGCGGAAAGAAAAACCCTCCATAATGTTGTTCGGCGCCTCAGTGTACCTATTCCCTCATCCGGTGAATGAGATGGTGGATGTGGCAAGAGAAATAAATGCCAAAATAGTCTATGATGGAGCTCACGTAGCCGGGCTTATAGCAGGAGGGAGATTCCATGACCCCCTAAAGGAAGGAGCTGACGTGGTAACCGCATCAACCCATAAAACCCTGCCAGGCCCCCAGGGAGGCATCATCCTATGCAAAAAAGAATTAGCGGAAAAAATAGATAACACAGCGTTCCCAGCCCTGATGAGCAACCACCACCTCCACCACGTAGCAGGCCTTCTGGTTGCTTTAGCTGAGATGAAAGAATACGGGAGCGAATACGCTGGACAGATAATATCCAACGCCAAAGCCCTAGCCCAATCAATGCACGAGCACGGCATCCATGTCCTATGCGAACACAAAAATTTCACGGAATCACATCAGATACTTGTGGATGTGTCAGACCATGGTGGAGGAGCGGAGATAGCGGACAGGTGTGAGGAAGCTAACATCATACTAAACAAGAACCTTCTCCCATGGGATACGTTTAGGGATACACGAAACCCCTCAGGGCTTAGGATAGGGGTGCAGGAGCTAACAAGACTGGGGATGAAGGAGTCAGAGATGAAAGACATATCCATGTACCTCAAGCAGTTAATCATAGACAGAGAAAATCCAGGGAAAGTCAGGGAGGAAGTGGAGGAACTGAAGAAGGAATTCAATAGAGTACACTACGCCTTCCCCTCCCAGAGACAGGCATACGAACAAATCAAGTTCAAGTAATAATTTAACAACCTAGTCAAGAAGCCTTTTCTCTCCCCTCAGTTCCTGTAAATCAGTGATATCCTGGCTTGCCTCCATACAACCAAGATATTTACCTTCCTTATCTCTTAGGGCATAGTACTCTATCAGGATTCTGCGTTTATCGATTCCCTCCCTAGGGGGGATATTAACCCAGAACCTTGCCTTATCCCTCTCTCCGCTTTTCATCTCCTTGAGTATCTGCTCCACCTTATTCAGACTTTCCCGTGGATGGCATTTCCTGACGTCCAGACCCAAGGCAGCCTCAGGTCTCTTAAATGTTCTTGTCTTGTGTTTGTTCCATGCAAGGACCTTATCGTTCTCATCAAGGACTGAATACTCCAGCGGCAGGGTCTCCAGCAAGGCATCCAACACATCCTTGGGTAGTTCACCTATCATGCTCCCACCATTCCCTTGAAGCAGGGTTGACCCCCACACAACGATCCATTCATTGTATTTATGCTCTGCTACAAGAAATTTACTTTGTAAATTTCTTGGTTATTATAAAGTAGGGACATACTTTATAATTCAATAAAAAACGACAGTTCAACTCTGGCCTTTGCCTGTTTTCCGCTGCTTCTTGCAGCCACCTCTGCCCTTATTCGACCTTTTGCCCCTGCCTGAACCGTCTCTTTTAGGAACTCCTTTATCAGCCATTTCACACACCATATCTCCTTCTGTCTTTTAATTCCTGTATCTTGCCCTCGTTCCATCCATCAATGTTCTGGTAGTACCCGGTTATTCTGGACCAGTGCCCCATAGGTTTCCCCCCGTAGGCGAGCTTTTCCTCGAATTTCCTTGCGCATTCCTCCGAGCAAACTAGGGTACCTGTTTTGGTAGGCTTCAGGTTTTCATCTACGCTAGCCTGCATGTACTCACCTAGTATTCCCTTGCCGCATATGCCACATTTAACTTCATTGTTTGAAACTTCCATATTATTCCACCTATTGTTTATCTAGTGGGTTTTATTGCTTTAATTACAATATAGCTATCTTTTGTATAGTAACTATATATCCTGTATTTATATTATAAGAAAGAATAGGGATCCAAACATATAGTGAAGACATGGAAAAACACACGCTCTGCGGAGAAGAAGGGGACTACTGCCCCATCTACAACATTAAATGCGGCTCAGATATAGAAAAATGCCCAGTATATCGGGCCTTCAAGAGTATAGGGAAGAAATGGACACTCCAGATACCCCAGGAATTCTTCGTCAACCAAGGCATTAGAAGATTCAACCAGATACAAAACTCACTGCACTGGATTACACCCAAAGTGATATCAACAAGGCTAAAGGATATGGAAAATGAGGATATCATAGAGCGAAAAGTCTACCCAGACAACACCCCTGTAAGGGTGGAATACACACTAAAAGATAAAGGCCAAGACCTTCAGGAGATAATACAGAAAGCCAGCGAGGGGGGTAAAAAATGGGAGATTGAAAGCTGATAAACCTCGTGAAGGAGGTCAGGTTTCTACCTCAATCGTTACAGAATCCCCATCCCGTAAACCGTATTCCTTTCTCAGATTCCTATCTGAGATAATCTCAACCACCTCCCGATGGTGTGTTCTTTCAGGGAAAACCAGGAAACAGTTTATACTCCAATCATTTCCCGAAAGGGTTACAGGCATGTATTCCAACCGCCCATATACCCTCTCGTTTCTCCTGAAGCCCTCGATAAAACCGGTTGAATATCTCTTGACTGATGCTAGACCCGAATCCAGTTTAACGTTGAGTGTCCCGTGAAAGGGCTTAAAGCCGAGGTTTTCCCTGAACCTGTTCTCGTATTTTCCCATGTAATAGGCACCCTCACCCATCCCAGTAACAATGGAACCCCTAAATACCCTCTTCTTCCCCCTCTCAAGAAAATGCTTGAGGTCAAGATATACCTCAACCAGAGAATCCCTGCCTTTTTCCGTGAACTCAATACGCTGCTTCATCTCGCTTCTTGTTTTTTTTATATAACCTTCCAACTCCAAATCGTTCAGGTAGCGTGAAGCAGTCTGCTGTGAAACACCTAAGAATTCACCAACCTCTGAAGTGGACATGAGGAGAATGCCATCCCCTTTACTGAATCTCCTGCTTAGATGATATAAAACCAAGATTTGTTGATTCATCCTGATTATGGGATTAGATGTCTATATCCAAGGCCCTCGCCAGCTCATCATATCTGTTCCTGATTGTGACCTCAGTGACGCCAGTCAGTTTATTGGCTATGTTTTTCTGGGTATGCCTGTCGTTTGTTAATTTACCAGCCAGGTATATCGCTGCTGCAGCAACACCAGTGGGACCCTTGCCTGATGTTATCCCCTTTCGTCTGGCGACCTCTACAATCTCTATCGCCTTCGCCTCTGTTGCCCCGGATAAGCCAAGCTCTGAAGCAAATCTTGGAACGTAATCTATTGCTGTGGCAACGGGCATCTTAACGCTCAGCTTCCTGCAGATAAACCGGTAGCTTCTACCGATATCTTTTCTCTTAACTCCAGTAGCCCCCTCTAATTCCTCCAACGTTTTAGGCAGGCGATGCTGTCTTGATATCAAATATATTATGGCTGCAACAACACACTCTATGGAGCGACCCTTAACCAGACCCTTCTTCACCGCCCTCCGGTACCACATAGCACACTCCTCCTTGAGATTGTTGGGTATGTTGAGATAAGAGCACACCCTATCCAGCTCAGGTAAAGCAATAGAGAGATTTCTCTGCATCGAAGACGACATTCTGCTGCGCCTTTGCCATTTCCTCAGCCTGTATAGTTGGGCCTTCCTCTCCGGCCGGATTGAGCCGCCCTTGATGTCTCTATCATAGCGGTCTATCTCTGTTGTTAAACCCTTGTTTAGTTTAGCGTACTTGACGAGACCGCCTGTTCTAGCCCTCTTGGAGCGCTGTTCCTCGTTGAAGCCCCGCCACTCAGGACCGAAGTCGAATAATCCCTCCTCGATAACAAAACCACATTTCACACAGATAATTTCTCCATGAACCTGATCTGTGCGTATATTGGAGCCGCCACATGCCGGACACAGCACTGAAATATCACCACCTGTTTTTTCACTA
Organism: Candidatus Altarchaeales archaeon ex4484_2; assembly: GCA_002254565.1. Taxonomy (GTDB): domain Archaea; phylum Altiarchaeota; class Altiarchaeia; order IMC4; family QMZM01; genus EX4484-2. Next base: position 6,606 of record NJEG01000030.1, read on the forward strand.
ATAATTTCTTCATGCATTTTTTCTGATTAGATTATTATTTCCTTACCTACAAAGCTAGAAAAATCTTTTTTCATCCCCGGAAACACTTTAATTACGAGATAAGGTTTGTCAACCCGACCTATGACTTCTAAGACCTTACCCACTTTTTTACCGTCCATAGAAGCTGTTTTAGGGTATTTGAACAATAAGCTTATTGCCATGAGATGATATTATTTTACCTTGTTCCAAATTACCCCTCCGCAAAGGATATGATATTATATTTTTATAATACTTATGTTGATATAGTTAAATATAGTATGGACTATTTATATGGTGGAGATAATTAATAAGAAGTGTTGCTAAAATGAACTTGATAGAAGAATTATGTAGGGCTTCAGGAGTATCCGGGTTCGAGAAAGATGTAGCTTCTGTAATGAAGAAACAACTGCAGGAATCTTGTGAAAAGGTTGAGGAAGACAGCTTCGGGAATGTCATCGCAAGGAAAGGAAAAGGCGAGAAAAAGATTATGTTAGCTGCTCACATGGATGAAATAGGTTTGATGGTCAAGCATATCAACGAGAAGGGATTCATTAGCTTCATCAAGATTGGGGGAATAGACGATCGCATCCTTCTGAACCAGAGAGTAATCATTAAATCAAGAGAAGGCGACGTCCCGGGAATAATAGGCTCCAAGCCACCGCATCTGCAAAAGGATGATGAGAGAAAGAAGGTCATAAAACACGGCGACATGTTCATAGACATAGGAGCTAAAGACAGAAAAGATGCTGATAAAAAAATAGCAGTAGGTGACCCCATACTCTTCGAGGCAAACTATGGGTCATTAAACAAAAAACTCTTTTACGGTAAGGCAATAGACAACAGGATAGGCTGCTATGTAATGCTTAAGGTAATGGAGAAACTTCCCAGGGATATTAAATCAACAATATACGCCGTGGCAACCGCACAGGAGGAGGTCGGTCTTAAGGGAGCAAGGGTTTCCGCCTTCAAGCTCGAGCCAGACTACGCTTTCGCTATAGACACGACAATAGCAGGAGACACCCCCCAGATAAAAGAAAACGAATCCGACCTGAAGGTGGGTGAAGGCCCGGCTATTACCATAACAGAGGCCTCAGGCAGGGGAGTGGTAACCCATCCCAAGCTAAGGGATCTACTCATCAAAACAGCTAAGAAACACAAGATACCCTACCAGGTGGATGTCCTGGAGGGTGGGATGACCGATGCAGCAATAATCTACATGACACGAGCCGGCGTCCCCAGTGGCGTGATATCCATACCCTGCAGGTATATTCACTCCAGCTCGGGTGTTTTCAGTATCGACGATGTTAATAACTCCATCAAACTGCTGGTGAATGCACTGAAGGAGTTCAAGTAGAATGTCGAATTCAGTGAACTATAAAAACTTGTTCACAGTACTGAAGGTATCCATCCTATACGCTCTCTTTTCTATTTTATTTATTATTGGGCCCCTAGCGGTTGGATTCTATTTAGGGAACCGGGTGGAGAACCCAAGGAAGGGATTCCTGTTTGCTCTTACTGCTGCAGTAGCTGGATTCAGCATACAACATTATCTCATCCTCCAAGGCCTCTACGGGAAATTCATTATAGCCATATTCATTATTTTATGGCATTTTATGTCCATAATATGTCTCCTGGTCGGGGTTTCCGCTGGTTACATGTACTCTGACTTCGGAAGGAAGGTAAAGGGAGTCAGATACAGGAAGGAAGAGGTTAAGGAGCCAGGGGATGAGGCTGCTCCAGAGACCTACATAGTATGCCCAGTATGTGGGGAATCCAACGAGGAAGACAGAAGAAGATGCAAATCATGTGGCAGTGAGATATGAACACAAGAAACGTTGCAGCAGGGGTTTTAAAGACCAGTGTTTTTTTTGTTTTCGTGTTTTTTTTCTCTGCTATAGTGGGATTTCATAACTATTACTCGGCCGTAGACGTCATAATCCCACTGCTTGAGAAAATGAGGTATGATATATTCAACCCCACATCCCAGCTCTCCACAGCAGTTAACGTATTCATGAATAACCTGAGTGTTAGCTTGATTATTTACCTTACAGGAATCACTGTCGCACTCCCGATCCTTGTTGTTTCCTTTAACGGTTTTATTGTAGGCTTCTTCGCTAGATACTCCCTCCTGCATGACGAAATCGGTTTATCTTTTTTTGTTAAAGGAGTTCTGGCACACTCAATCTTCGAGTTGCCTGCGTTGTTTATCGCAGCCTCTTCTGGACTCAGGGTGGGGACCGTGTTTTACTCTTTACTATTTGAGGTTCTGGAGAAACGCTTGAGGGGTGAGCAATACAACCTAAAGCAAAAGATTACAGTACTTAAGAAACGCATGAATGAGGGGGTTGCTGTTTTCATATCGATTGTGTTGCCTTTGCTTTTGATTGCTGCCTTCGTCGAGGTTTACATAACAGCATGGCTGCTGGGAATCTACTAACAATGTTCCCGTGTTTTATACAGCCGATGCCATAATCTTAATGGATGAGATGGTACTGGAGAACGCCGCCGAAAAAGAAAACAAGAGAAATATTTTGTATATAATCGGTTTTGTTGTTGCAGTAATATTTCTCTACCTCAGCATAACCAACCTAGATCACATGAAACCCGGGATTGAGTACAGGTATGTCTGTCCCGACGGGAGCATTGTAGGGAAGGCATCATCCTGCATTCTACCTGAACCGGAGGTCATCATCAAGGAAATAAACAGGCCATGTAATGAATCCATAGTGTATGTGGAAAACTACACCCTGACCATATATGTCTGCGAGAACGGGAGTGTTGTGAGCAACATAAGTGAGTGCGTTACCACAACATCTACTACATCAACCACCACCACAACCCTTGAATTCAACTCCGACTGCGTGAAGCTAGGCTGTCCCAGAGGCACGGAATACGTTGGCAGCAAAAAGAGGAGAGAATACTATGGCTGCAAATGTTACATATCAAGGTATATGATAAACGAGACCGACCGGTTGTGTTTTGAATCAATACAGGCCGCGGAAAGCTTCGTCTATGACGGGAACAAGACCCTGGAGCCGTGTAAGATATGTCTTGAGGACGTCTAGAAACCAAACCGGATTTCAGCATATTCCATATGATTAACATGCTCGATCAGGAAACAAGAAAAACCGTTCTGAAGGCACAGGGAAACGAAATCACGGAATACCACATCTACAGGAAACTCGCCTCCTGCCTGAAGGAAGAAGGAAACAAAAAAATCCTGGAAAAAATAGCGGATGATGAGCTGAGGCACTACAACTTCTGGAAGAAATACACTAAGAGGGATGTGAAACCCGACAAGCTGAAGATAGGGTGGTATTACCTTATCTCCCGGATTCTGGGTCTGACCTTCGGCGTGAAATTGATGGAGAAAGGTGAGGAGCAAGCCCAGGTAGTATACGAGAGGATATCCAGTATCATCCCGGAAGCAAAAAAAATCGTTGAAGACGAGGACATGCACGAGATAGAGCTTATAAATATGATAGACGAGGAGAAACTAAAGTACGTTGGCTCCATAGTCTTGGGGCTTAATGACGCGCTGGTGGAGCTCACCGGGGCGTTAGCCGGCTTCACCTTTGCTTTACAGAAAACAGAGTTGATAGCGATGGCCGGGCTGGTTACAGGGATAGCAGCTTCCCTGTCCATGGCCGCATCCGAGTATCTCTCCACCAAAACCGAGGAAAGCGGAAAGGAGGAACTGAAGGCCTCCATGTATACCGGATTCGCTTACCTGGCAACGGTTGTTTTCCTGATATACCCGTATTTCATATTCAACAACGTCTATCTATCCCTGGGAAACACCTTATTTAATGCTGTTATAGTGATCGCCCTCTTCAACTACTATATATCAATAGCAAAAGACATCCCATTCAGGAGACGCTTTCTGGAGATGGCCTCCATAAGCCTGGGTGTTGCTGCCCTGACCTTCGTGGTGGGCTTTATTGTGAGACTATCTTTTGGAGTATAAGATTGAAGGATCCATAAATCCACTTCATTAATTAATTTCCCCGCTGAATCCATGAACTAGATATAGTAGGCGACCATGAAAGGGTGGTAGGATATATCATCCTTTGAGGAGATAGGAAATGAGTTGTTTCTTATTGCATTCCTTCAAATATATTAGATAGGATGGATGAATTGTTTTTTTCTTTCCAGGATTCCTTGATTCCGGATGAAGAAATTGATGAGTTGGGTGTAAAAATTGGTGGTGAAATCCAGTCCATGAAAGATGCTGCATCCATGGGCTACAGTGATGACAGAGCCTCCATTAACCTGCCCTTCGACAATAAAGCAGTGGATAGGGTGAAGGAGGTTGTGGAGGATAAGAAGGAACTCAACCCCAGCTACCTTGTTGTTGTAGGCATTGGCGGCAGCATCCGGGGTACAAAAGCCGTGCAGGAGGCGGTTTCAGGTAAACTCCGAAACCAGCGTGATTCCGGAATGAAGGTGTTGTATGCTTGTAACCCCGACCCCTACATTATCAGAGATATCAAAGGGATTATGGAATCCATCCTAGAAAAGAAAGATAATGTTGTCTTGAACGTGGTCAGCAAATCAGGCACCACCACGGAGACGATGGCTAACTTCCAGTTGCTGGTTGATTTATTGAAGGAACATAGACAGGATTATAGGAGATACGTGGTTGCCACCACAGAAAGAGATAGCGGGCTGTGGAATCTGGCTTCAAAGGAGGGTTTTGATCTGCTGGAGATTCCCGGGAAAGTAGGAGGTAGATACTCAGTCTATTCCCCAGTGGGGTTGTTCCCTCTTGCTATGTTGGGTGTTGACATAGATGAACTACTTAAGGGTGCGAGGATTATGAGGGATAGATGCCTCAAAAGCGAAATCAGGGATAATCCAGCGGTTTTTGGTTCCATAGTAACATACCTACACCACAGGGGAGGTAACAGCATCTATAACCTGTTTCTTTACTCTGAGGATTTTGAGTCAATTGGTGGATGGTATAGGCAGTTGATGGCTGAAAGCCTGGGCAAGGAATACAACAACAGTGGAGAGAGAGTTTTTGAGGGATTAACACCCTTAACATGCATCGGTTCCAGGGATCTGCACTCTATGGCCCAGCTTTTATTGGGTGGGCCCTACGATAAACTCACATCCTTCATCAAGGTTGAGGGGGAGGACTCAATGGTCAGCGTCCCAGTAAACCCCAGATATTCATGTCTCGTTGACGGCATACAGGGTAAATCCCTGGGCTTTATAATAGATGCCATCTATGAGGGGGTTAAGGTTTCGTTCAGGAACAATAAGAGACCCTTCACAGAAGTGGTTTTACCTGACAGGAGAGAGGCTTCTATTGGAGAGTTCCTCCAGTACAAGATGATGGAGACCATGTATCTGGGTTCACTCTTGGATGTTAACCCCTTCAACCAGCCGAACGTGGAATCATACAAGAAGGAGACTAGGAGGATACTCGGCGACTGATGCTTCCGCCCATTTACAGTATATAGACTCTATATTTTATATAACCCGCTTTTATAAGTCAGAATAAATAATTTTGTTACATGGATCATTCTGAGACAAACAGGAAGGCTCATGAAACAAATATTAGGAGATTGATTGATGAGTTCGGTGAGAGTAGGGGGGATAGGATTCGGCGGGTCTACGAAAACGCTAAAGAGGCTGCTGAGGTTAAGGCCAGGGTAGGTGACTTCACCCCCATATTTATCTACAGGGAAGTTAGGAGCATGCTTAAGTCCATGGGTACCTGGAGATGAACCCTGTTTCTCTTATTCACTCATTGCGTCGATTTGGTTTCCTATCTTGTTGCAGAACTGGTCCAGCTCTTCGCGGAGTTTCTGTTTGATGTTTGAGGGAGGTATGGCAGTGTATCTGAACTTTCTGCCCTTTTTGAGTGAAATGGCTCGGCGGGATATAAGCCCTGTAGATATGAGTTTCTTAACTATCCTCTGGGCTGTGGAGCGGTCCCGATCCAGCTCCTCGGCTATCTCCAAAATCCCCAACTCCTTTTCTGTGAGGAGGTGGAAGGTCTCCGCTTCCATGTCTGAGAGGCCAAGGACGCAAGATAATACATCATTTCTGCAAAAATCTTCCATCTGGGAGAAGGACCTGACCTCGCTTATTTTCATCTTACATTATTATTTTTTTGTTCAGCCATAATAAATGAATGTGTTTTTTGTTGAACACTTTCGCAGTTGTATTTAAGGGTTGAATCCAAAATGAACAGGATATAAAGTGCGTGTTTATTGAACAAAAACCCACAAACAAATATGAGATGTAAAAATGACTGGTAAAGAATCAATAATAGATGTGAGGGACGTAGACTTCCAGGAGAGAGTAATAAATAGATCCAGGGAAAAGCCTGTTGTCGTGGACTTCTGGGCTCCATGGTGTCAACCCTGCCTGATGCTCTCGCCAATGCTGGAGAGCCTGGCGCATGAAAACAACGGAGAATTCGTTCTGGCTAAAGTCAACGTGGATGAAGCAAGGATAACAGCACAGATTTATGGTATTAGAAGCATACCCTCGGTTAAGATATTCAGAGAGGGGGAAGTTAGAAGCGAATTCGTAGGCGTTATGCCCAAAGATAGGGTGGAGGAGATTTTGAGGAAGGGAATGGGTGCGCAATGAGAATAGATAAGATAACAAGAGGAGAACAGAATGAGTGAAGACAAGGAAGAAATCGAGGGGTTGGTCAAGGAAGCCGAAAGATACGCCCGGGAGAATGGGTTTCGTTTGAACCCAGACGAGAAGGTTGTCAAGGGTCTTGTAAGGGGACTGCTCCACAACGAGAGCGTATACGGTGAGAGATACTGCCCCTGCAGGCGGGTTACAGGCGATAAAGAAGAGGACAAGAAAATAATCTGCCCCTGCGTTTATCATAAGAGTGAAATAGAGGAGCAGGGATACTGTCATTGTCGATTATTTGTTAAATGAAATAAAGGAGGTGATTGATGATGGGTGTTGAGATAGATAAAGAAAAATGTATGGGATGCGGAGCCTGCTGGAGTGTCTGCCCTGAAGGCTTTGAGCCAGACGACGACGGCAAGGTCTCAGTCAAGAACGAAAACGCCGACTGCATAGATTCTGCAGCAGCATCCTGTCCAGTGAATGCGATAAGCGTGGACTAGATAAAGGTTTAGCAGGGTAAGAGAACACCACCAACCTTTAGCTTATCGGGTGAGGGGATATCGTGAACAGCCCCCAACGTAAAGTCACATGAAAGAGGGTTATGCGAATGCTGTGGTGGTATTCATAACATCCCTGTGATCCATAGGAACCCTATGTGGACCTTTTTTTAAAGGGGTTGTTTGGGTGCTGGAATGTAATGGGGGCTAAGATTGAATAATGTTGTGTTAGTTTATAGTGCTGATTTCATGAAACTGGATTTCGGCTATGGACACCCTATGAGAGGAAATAGGTATGATAAGGCCTTGGATGAATTCAGGGAGATGGGTTTATTGGATGACTTAACCATCGAAAAACCCAGGTTAATCTCAGAGGATGTTATCAGGTTATACCACACCCCAGAGTACATACAGAGGGTTAAGGAGGTGAGTGAAACAGGTGAGAGTGTTTTTGGCGAGGAGGTTCCCCAGATTAAAGGCATCTATGATATCATCTTATTAAGTGTTAGTGCTTCCATCACAGCAGCAGATTATATCGTGGGAGAGGGCCTATTTGATGTGGCCGTAAACATTTGCGGGGGCTGGCATCATGCCTTCGAGAATAAATGCAGGGGTTTTTGTATATTCAATGATGTGGCCATCACAGCCAACTATCTAATGAAAAGAAAAAACATAGATAAGGTTATGGTAATCGATTATGATGCTCATCATGGTGACGGCACCCAACGAGCCTTTTATAGGAATCCATGGGTTTATACTATCTCATTTCACCAAGATCCATCCACACTCTACCCGTTTAGAAGCGGGTATGAAGACGAGATAGGAGAGGGAGAAGGGAAGGGCTTTAACAGGAATTACCCGTTATCTCCCCTGTGTGATGATGATGAGTTTATTTCAAAATTTAATGAGATACCTGAGTTAATTGAGGAATTTAAACCTGAGGTTTTAATACTGCAAATGGGGGTGGATGGTTCAAGACAGTGCTCTATCTCCAGCATGCGATTAACCAAAAAAGCCTACGATTATGTTTCAGGGCTATTTATGCGGTTGCAGAAGAAACACGGATTCAAGACTCTGGCCCTGGGCGGCGGCGGTTTTGTTCACCCGATGTTAGGCCAACATTGGGGGGTTCAACTACAGAATTTCATAGATAAATAGAAGGTGGAAGGGAGGTGCAAGCACAGGATAAGATAATATTGTATCCTGCGCGTTAGATGATGGAATATAGAATAAACAAACAGAAATGTACTGGATGCCAGGCGTGCGCCAGAAGATGCCCGCAAGCAATTAAAGTAGCAGGAGATGGTAAAGCAGAGATAATCTCCCAGCTAAAACTTGAGCAATGTGGGGGGGAAACAATATGTCCCTTCAATGCTATAGAGGGAATAGGAGCAGGAGATACACAAGAGGGGAACATAGATACCAGCCGAGGAGGGGGTGCCGGCAGAGGAAGGGGTAGGGGCTTGGGCATCGGACCAAGGGAGGGTAGGGGTAGAGGCCGGGGCGGTGGCGGTAGAAGGAGATGAAATAAGAAACGCTCCCGACTGAGTTGTGAGGTCGGAGTCAGCCGACAACCAGGGTGTGTTCCACCCCCGTGGGACGCAAACACACAGGCGAAGCTAGTTGTTTTTTTTCTTTTGGTAGGCTGAAAGGAAATGCCCCCGCCAGGATTATGCTAGAAAACTCTGAATCTAATCTGGAACTATTAAACTGAGAACGCTTGATTGTATTATCTCTTTTGCTATACCAAACTCTTATAATCTCTCCCCCGTATTTGAACAGGCGGAAACCAGGTATACGATGAAAACAGAACGTTGACGCCATGTACACTCTGCCCAGACATCAGCTGAAGCCAAGCAGTAAGCCTCCCTGGTAAACAATAAATGCTGCGACCCATGCAACAACCGTTGTATAGACCACGGTAAACAACGCCCACCTCCAACCGATCTCTCTCTTTATTGTTGCGACCACGACCATGCATGGCACATAAAGTAACACGAAAACAAGGAATGCATAAGCACTGAGGGGTGTGAACGTGCCCTGCAACGCCCCGACCAGAGTCGCCTCACCTGAGGGGGTCTCAACATCCCCGGAGCCATATAAAACACCCATCGAGCCGACAACAACCTCCTTGGCTACGAAACCAAAAAATAATGAGACGCTACTCCTCCAATCCCCAAAACCCAGCGGGGCAAAAACCGGCGAAATAAACTTCCCGACATCCCCGATATAACTTCCCTCAGAACCGTATTCAACCCCAGGGGGTAGAGCAGCAAGGAACCATATAAATATAACCACCGCAAATATCAAGGTTCCTGCCTTTCTTATGAACAGCCATCCGCGCTCCCAGGTATGGGTGAGTACACCCCTAAGCGTAGGCATCCTATAGGGTGGGAGCTCCATCACGAAAGGGGATGAAAGCCCCTTAAACAAGGTATTCTTAAATATGAACCCGATAACGATTGCAACACCCATTCCAAGGAGGTACAGGGAGTAGATTACGGCTGTTTCAGTACTCACTGTGAACCCGAAAACACTAATTGATCCGGTAAAGAACGCTGCCGCGAAAAGCAGGTACACAGGAAGTCGGGCTCCACACGACATGAAAGGATTGATTAATATAGTCAATATCCGATCCTTCCTGCTCTCAAGCACACGGGTTGCCATAATAGCGGGCACATTACAGCCGAATCCAAGTATTAAAGGGATAAAGCTCTTACCGTGCAAGCCTATCTTATGCATAAACCGGTCCATGACAAACGCTGCCCTGGCCATATACCCGCTGTCTTCAAGTATTGCAATGACTAGGAACATCATGAATATAAACGGTACAAACACCAGAACAGAACCAACGCCTGCAACAGCACCGTCAAGCGCCAGAGACAGAAGCCATCCGGGCGCGTTTACAGAGAACAGAAGTCCCTCCACAAAGCCCCCTACAACATCCGAAATAAACCAGTCAACCACATCAGATAATGGAGCCGCCACCTCAAACGTTAAATTAAATGCAATCAACATAAGCAGAAGAAATAGGGGTATCCCAATCACCCTGTTCATCGCCACCCGGTCTATATGATCCGACAGTGAATCAGCTCCCCCGATAACCCCGCCACCCTCAAGTGCTGCGTAAATGATAAAGAAAAGAACCATAAAAGGTAGATAGACTGTTATTGCACCAAGACCCGCAAGTATTGTGTCTGCGAGTATCAGCGTCAACCACTCGGGGGAATTAACGGACTCAAGGAATCCATAGGCTGACTCCATAATCAGTCCGCCCGCGAAAAGAAATGCGAGACCAAGGATTGATCCAACCGCAAGGCTTATACCCCAAAACGGTTTTGAAACAGCTTTTCTAACGTGATCAGAGAAGGATTTCTCTCTCCTCTTCCTCTCAACGCTCTCCATGACTATCCCGTGAATGAAACCGTATCTGGCGTCAGCAACTATTGTTTCAACATCCTCCCCGAAGATAGCCTTCAGGTGATTCTGCAGTCTCCTGGATTCTTTTAAAACAATCCTGCTGTTATCCAGTTCCTTCACGAGCTTAATAATCTCCTCATCGCCTTCAAGTAGTTTAATAGCAACCCACCGGGGATTATATTTTTCCGGGATTTCTATGTTTCCGGTTATGTATTCCGTGAATTCCTCAAGGTGCTCTTCAACCTCTTTCCCATAGTTTATGGTTGGCCTCCCCGATCTTCCCTCATCCCGTTCATATCCATTCCCGGACTCAAGAACATCGATTACAGCATCCTTTAGTTCATCAAGACCTGAGCCGTCCCGGGCAGAGGTTTTTATTATCGGAACGTTCAGGTACCTGGATATCAAGTCAGTGTTTATCTCTAGACCCTCACTGTCCGCAAGGTCGGACATGTTAAATGCGAGCACCATATTTGCCCCCATCTCTATCAACTGTATTGCAAGATACAGGTTTCTCTCAAGATTTGTGCTGTCCAATATATCAACAACAACATCAGGTTTTTCGTTAACTACATAATTCCGTGATATGAGCTCCTCAATAGAGTATGCGGTAAGCGAATAGGTCCCGGGCAGGTCAACGACCTCTAGTTCATAGCCCTTGTGGGTGGACTTCCCCTCCTTCTTTTCAACTGTTTTCCCGGGCCAGTTACCGACATGCTGTCTTGAGCCTGTTAATGCATTGAATATTGTTGTCTTCCCTGAGTTCGGGTTCCCTATCAACGCTATTGTTGTCTTCTCCGCCATTTTTTGTCATATAGGATTAACCATTATCTTATTAGCCTGCCCCCGACCTACCACGACTCTTGAATCAAGGACCTTCAATATTACCGGTCCTGTGGCATCGTTTCTTATTACCTCAACTACCGCACCTTCATAGAGGGATATATCACCTAGCCTGTGCCTTAGACCCTGCCCACACAATATTGAGGTAATCCTTACCTTCCTCCCTTTTTCAACCATCGTTAGTGGGAGACTGCCCCCGCCTGAACCTCTTCGGTGCGATCCTCTTTGGCGCATCTTTTTTTGTTTATACTTCAACTAGGATGTTGGATGCCTCCTCTTTTCTGAGTGATAGGTGGTATCCCTTTATTCTTACATCTATTGGGTCGCCGAGGGGGGCGACCCGTTCAACATCTATGGAGGAACCCTTCACCAGACCCATGTCCAGCAGTCTTCTGTGTGTTGCTCCGGAGCCTTTTATTTTGACGATTATTCCCTTCTGTTTAGGTTTCAGTTCATCAAGTGATTTTACGGTCACCATTTTTTTATCTGATTATAATTTTTTTGGTTCACCTAAAATACTATGTCTTTAGGTGTATAAGAATCCCGCCTAAAAAAGATTAGGGTAGCGGATAAAAACCTAACTCTCAGCGTGCTCACACACATACTCCCTGCTTATGCAGAATTCCTTGAAGTGCTCAAGCCATTTAGGATACATTGGCGCCTTCTCAACGAACCTTACGAAGTTAGTTAGCTGCTCAATAGTCTCAGGACTGAGCTCATGCTCCAGATTACAGGCATCCCTGTCAGCGGTTTTGTCAGAGATGAGGAGTATGTTAAGGAATTTCTTTATCGTGTCGTGTTTTGTTTTGACTATTCTCCCTATTTTCCCGCCTTTTTTGGTTAATGTAACGCCGCTGTATCGCTCATAGTTCACCAGACCGCCTTCATCCAGTTTCTTCAGCATCTCCGTAACACTTGGGGGGCTTACACTAAGCTCCCGGGAGAGGTCCTTGGTCCTTGCATAACCCTTCCTGTTCACAATATTGTATATTGCCTCCAGATAATCTTCAACACTTTTGGAATACATTTTAGCCTGACCTAATATTATATGAGTAAGCTAATATATAAATAGACAGTATAAAGCTGGATTCCGAATCCGGGAGGAGGATAGCATAGTCCTCATAACCTGCTCAGCAGCTTCCTCATGTAGAATTTCTTTCCAAGATATCCCATCTCTATGAGCTTATCCTCTTCAATCAATTTCTCGATAACGTTCCACCTGTACTATCCACCGTTATTCCAACAACACCTATCTCATCAAAATATTTTGAAAAAGCCCCCTTCACCGCCCCTATCCTCACAGGATTCCGTGAACCGACCAGAATTTTCATCATAATCCCGCCAATCCCGGAGGAATCCACTCTCTTCCCTTAATGTTTATCTTCCCCCCGCAGTAAGGACATCTCCCCTCCCTGATTTTATATTCTATCGTCTCCATCACTCTTCTTCTGATCAATAACTTCTTGCAGTTAGGACAATAGGTGTTGTTCCTTTCACTAATATTTCCGAGATAAACATACTTCATTCCCTCTGCCCTGGCAATATCATAAGCGCTCTCAAGGGTTTTCAGTGGGGTTTCTGGTATACCCCTGATTTTGTAGGTGGGAAAGAATCTCAAGAAATGGAGGGGTGTTTCATCCCCTAAATTCACCCTTATCCACTCCACCAACGCCTTCACTTTCTCCATGGAGTCCCCCACCCGGGGGACTATTAAATCAGTTACCTCAATGTGAACCTCCTGTTTTTTGTATTCCATCAATGCCTTGTAAATCGGTTCGGATGATGGTACTGCAGAGAATTCCTGCAAAAAATGTTCATCCCCAGATCCCTTAAAATCAACTGTAGCCGCATCCAAGTACCTGGAAATTTTTTTAATTGGTTTTGGGTTGGTATATCCATTCGTAACCCACGTATTATAGAGCCCTTCTTTATGAGCTAATCTAGCGATATCATAGGATAACTCATAGAATATGGTTGGCTCCGTAAAGGTATAACTGATACCCTGACATCCGGAATCTCTCGCTAGTTGAACAATTTCCTCTGGAGCTATTTCTCTACCCCCTATCTCCGATTCCTGGCTTATACTCCAATTACAGCAGTATTTACATCTCCAATTACAGCCGGGGGTGCAGATTGAAAAGGTCCAGGATCCGGGGGCAAAATTATAGCAGGGTTTCTTTTCAATTGGGTTTGGTGTTGTTGAGCTGACTTTATCATAAACCAGAGAGTAGAGTCTCCCATCCATGTTTTTTCTAACCCTGCAGAACCCCGTTTTTCCTTCAGGTATTATGCAATTTCTGGCGCACAGCTCGCACCTTACCTTATTGTCCCCTAATTTCTCATAGAACATCGCTTCCTTCATTTTCTTTTCTGAATTTAAAACAAACATAGGTGTTCATCTCTTTCCCCAGGTATCTCTCCACCCTCCCCAAGGATTTTAATTCCCTTTCCAGCCAATCTAAATCTACGGGGTTATATTCTTTATTTGGATGTGCCAGATTAAAACCAACTTTAGTGTATTCTCCAATAATAATTTTTTCTTTTGCGACCCTATAAGCCTCCTGAACAAATTTCTCCCTCTTACCCAGAGGGATATGATGCAAGGCAGCATAGCTGACAACCACATCAAATTTATCGTTTTTATAGGAAAGATTTGTCGCATCCCCCAGCTCAAATCCGATTCCCTTAATTCCCTCTAACACAGCATCCTCCCTTGCCTCTCTTAATCTCTTCTTAGAAATGTCGATGGATGTGACCCTACAATTAAAATCCCTTACCGCAATAATTGCCAGAGGCCCGGCCCCTATATCCAGCAGGGTTCTATTTTCTACCTCGCCCCTTTCCAATACCTCTGCCCTTAACTTTAAACCGTTCAACTCCTCCATTTTCCCTCCGGAGAGAATATACTTTGAGATGATCATTTATATGAATCTACCATCCGATCTCTTTCCATATACACTACCAGATCTCTTAGAGAGCCAGCCTGTTCGCTCTACCTTTCGTACATCAAATTCTGGGACATAGGGTTTAATATCCAATAAAGGAGTACTGTCCAAGATGTCCACATCCTGAATATGGAGTGTACAACCCTCAACCTTAATAAGACGTACCACGGAGATGCCGAGGGGGTTTGGTCGTCCCGGGATTCTTGTAGCAAAAACTCCACGTTTGTTAGTATCCATATATGGTCTGACCTCCAATGAATATTGCTTGGATAGATGGAAATGATAGATCAAGATAATATGTGAAAACCCCCCCATATCTCTGAGCCCCGCGCAGTATTCAGGTAATATCTCTACAGTTCCAGTAACCCCTCTGGCACCGGTTGGTTGTATGGGCATCCCCTTAGCATCCCTGAAAGGGGAGTGAATGATCCCTATAGGTTTGTATCTAACTTCTCTCATTTTTTCATTACCCTCACCATCCTTGGGAAAAACATCCCTGTTCTTTCTTTATATTCCTGCCGTACAATTCAGTCATCTGGTTTTCCTCTATCCTGCAGTCCAGATACCATATTGGAATGAACGCTAACATAATCATGAACCAGATTTCAGAGAAAAATAAAATCCCGGCTCCTGTTAACATAACAGGCTCTTCTCCCAGTTTAGGGAGGAATCGTGTTATCTATAGGTGATGGATCAAAAATACCAGCTAAAAGTAAGGGAAAACAACTAGATTAGCGGGGTGACTGCTTAGCGGGGTGACTGCTCTTACTGCAGTTCCTATTGGTTGGATATCATCTGGTAGAGATGCTCCCGCCGGGATTCGAACCCGGGTCACCGGCTCGAAAGGCCGGAATGATTGGCCGGACTACACTACAGGAGCATTAAAAAAAACGCTATAGAAAAAAAGATATAGGAAAACAATCATAAATAACCCACAAAAACCCCTCCAAACCCACAAAAAACTAATTAGTCAACTCAACCTCAATATACACGCCATCAGGCACCTGAATGCGCATAATCTGCCTAAGACTCCGCTCATCAGCATCCACATCAATAATCCTCTTATGAACCCTCATCTCCCAACGCTCCCAAGTAGCCGTGCCCTCACCATCAGGGCTCTTACGGGTAGTGACCTTCATCTTCCTGGTTGGAAGAGGCACAGGACCGGAAAAACCAACACCAGTCTTCTCAGTAACACTGATTATTTCACCCGATATCTCCCCCAACTGCCTGGGATCCCTTCCAATAAGGATAATTCTAGCTTTCTCCATAATCAAAAAAAAAAATAAAAATAAAAAAAAATTAAAGCTTCTTAGGGGTTATATCAATCACCATACCAGCCGCCACAGTCTTACCCATATCCCGGATAGCGAAACGCCCCAGCTGCGGGAAATCCTTCGCCTTCTCAATGCACAACAACTTAGTGGGCTTAACCTTCACCACAGCCACATCACCAGTCTTTAGAAACTGCGGACTCTCCTCCGAAACCTGACCCGTCTTAGGGTCGATCTTCTTCACCAACTCAGTGAACTGGCAAGCCACCTGCGCAGTATGCACGTGGAACACAGGCGTGTACCCAACCGTTAACGCTGACGGATGCTGTAAAACCACAATCTGAGCTGTGAAATCCTCAGCCACCATAGGAGGATTATCCGATGGACCGGCCACGTCACCTCTCTTGATGTCGTTTTTACCGACACCCCTGACATTGAATCCGACATTATCGCCGGGAACAGCCTCAGACAGCTGCTCATGATGCATCTCAACAGTCTTCACCTCACCCACAGCTTTACTGGGCATGAATATCAACTTCTGACCGGGCTTCATAACCCCAGTCTCCACCCTCCCAACAGGAACAGTACCCACACCAGTTATGGTATAAACATCCTGAATCGGGAGCCTAAGAGCCTTATCAACAGGCTTCTCAGGAGCGGCTAAACTATCGAAGGCGCTGATTAATGTCACACCCTTATACCAGCTCATATTCTCGCTTTTTTCCTTAAGATTATCTCCCACATACGCCGATACAGGTATGAAAGGAATCTCATCCACCTTATAGCCTATACTCTTCAACAGATTAGAGAGCTGCTCCTTAACCTCCCCATATTTAGACTCATCATAGTTGACTGCATCCATCTTATTCAACGCCACAATCAACTGCTTCACTCCAAGAGTCTTAGCCAGGAACGCGTGCTCCTTAGTCTGGGGCATAACACCATCCTTAACAGAACACACCAGAACAGCAGCATCAGCCTGTGAAGTGCCTGTAATCATGTTCTTCACAAAGTCTCTATGCCCTGGAGCGTCAATAATAGTGAAAAAATTCTTGGGGGTGCTGAACTTCTTATGAGCTACATCAATCGTCAAACCTCTTTCCCGCTCATCTTTCAGGGAGTCCATAACCCACGCGAACTCGAATGTTCCCTTACCCAGCTTATCAGCCTCATCCTTGTATTTCTTCAGAACCTGCTCTGGAACCTCTCCAAGCTCATAAAGTAAACGACCTACTAATGTCGACTTCCCGTGATCAACGTGTCCAATAAATACTAGATTTATATGTGGTTTCTCAGCCATTTTATCTCCCTCCTAATTTTTTCACCTAACAGGTAAATGTCGAGTGTTAACATAGATTTAGTAATGTGTTTAAGACTTTAAAAATAGCCACATCCCTCACTCCATATAGTCTGCGGACTTAGGTATGCCCTTTTTCAAACCCTTGCGGTTCCTGATTCTGATTATTATGTCCTCCTGCAGTTCAGAGGGTACCCTATCGAATCCAGCATTCTCTGTAGACCAGAGGGCATGGCCTTCGGAGGCGCTTCTGATGTCCCCAGCGAAGCCGAATGATTCAGCCACCGGCAGCTTCCCCTCCACAGTCATCAACTCCTCCTTCTGCTTCATGTCATGCACTACACCCCGCCTTCTCTGGATTTCGCTGGTAACGGGACTCATGTATTCCTGGGGCACGTCAACCCACATAGTCTGCACCGGTTCAAGCAACATAGGCTTAGCTGATAGGATGCATGCCTTTATAGGGTTCTTGACTGCCGGGTAAACCTGGGCCGGACCCCTGTGGATGGCATCCTCATGTAGTCTAGCGTCCATTAACTTAACCTTCATTCTGGAAGCTGGTTCATTAGCCAAGGGAGATGAATTCATCACATCCTCAAAGGAATCAAGTATCAACTCCATAACCTCATCCAGATGGATTATACCACGGGTCATGTCTAACATCATATTCCCCTGATACACATCTATTACTCTGGCAGCTTCATCCCGATCCATACCATACCCCTCCAGTTCCTTCCTGATGTCCTTGCTCCTGCGCTTCCTCCGGCCCTGCTCTATATTCCCATCAACAATAGCCTGATACACACTCTCCTCAAGGGGCTCAACAGCTATATAGAATTTGTTGTGCTTGTTCGGTGATTTTCCCTCCACCGGGCCGAATTTCCCAGTAACAGTCTCCCGGTATACAACAATAGGAGGTGAAGTCTCGATATCCAAACCACCATCTTTTATCCTGTTTATTATGACATCCAGGTGCAGCTCGCCCATTCCGGACAACAGATGCTCTCCCGTCTCCTCGTCTATCTTCACCTCAAGGGTCGGGTCCTCCTTAGAGACCTGCCTCAAAACCTCGATAACCTTAGGCAGGTCCTGTGTCTTTTTGGCTTCAACTGCTATGGTAACAACAGGCTCGGAGACATGAATCATGCCCTCGAAGGGCTTTATGTCATTCACAGCTACTGTTTCACCTGCCGTGGCACTCTTTAATCCAGTAATTCCCACAATGTTACCCGCGCAGACCGAGTCAGTGCTAACTCGCGTAGCGCCCATGTAGAAGCTGACCTGCTGCACTCTTTCGGTCTTTTTAGCGCCAACCATGTAGACATCCTGGCCCTGCTCAACACGCCCCGAAAAAATTCTTGCGGTAGCTACCTCACCCTCCCTCTTATCAAATACTGAGATGTTTGTTACCATCATAGCCAGCTCACCTGTGGGGTCGCAGTCAATCATTGATTTACCTATTCCGGATTCAAAATCCCCCTTCCATATCTGTGGGATCCTCATCTCCTGAGCTGTAAGAGGATTAGGTAAGTGTTTCACTGCAATGTTAAGCATGATTTCATGAGCTGGAGCCTTTTCAGCAAGCTCTTGCTGCCTTTCCTCGTTACAGAAGTCTATTATGTCCTTGAATGTAATACCTGATTTTTTCATGTAAGGCACGGAAATAGCCCAGTTGTGGTATGCTGAACCGAAAGCAACCGAACCCTCATCTACACTAACAGTCCAGTCTTTTCCTTCAGGCTGTCTCTGTTTAATCAATTTGTTGACATTCTGGATAATCCTCAAAAACCTCTTCTGAAGTTCCTCGGGTGAAAGCTTTAACTCGTTTATCAATCGGTCAACTTTATTAATGAACAATGTAGGCTTCACGTTTTCTTTAATAGCCTGGCTGATTACTGTCTTGGTCTGCGGCATAACACCTTCCACAGCACAGACTACTACGATAACCCCGTCAACTGCTCTCATAGCACGGGTAACATCACCCCCAAAATCGACGTGCCCAGGGGTGTCTATCATGTTAATGAGATACTCCCTATCCGCGTAGGGGTGCACCATGGATATGTTAGCTGCGTTAATGGTTATGCCCCTCTCTCTCTCATCATCGTGGAAGTCCAGGGCCAGCTGCTTGCCGGCCATCTCCTTTGATATCATTCCCGCATTAGAGAGCAGGTTATCCGAAAGCGTTGTTTTCCCATGATCTATGTGCGCCACAATGCCCATGTTGCGGATTTGCTCAGGCTTCTCTATCAGAGCCCTGATCTTCTCCGCCATCTTTTTCGCTCTGCCCATTTTTCAATTACCTTGAGGATTGCGCAATCCTCTCGGTTTCCTCCTTTCTTTGGATTGCATAGCCCTTAGTGTCTGACTTTGAAGCCCATATAATCTCATCAGCGAGACATTCACCAATAGACTTCTTGGAGTTGAACGAGTTAGAGAACGCCCCAAGGGCTATGTACTTGAGAGCGAAATCAATCCTTCTCTGGGATGAAACATCTATGGCCTTATGATACCTGATTCCACCATATATTATAGTAGTGGTCTCCTCCCTAGGCCCTGAATTGTTCACTGCATCAACGAAAACCTGGAGTGGGTTCTTTTCCGTTCTCTTAGCTATTATGTCAAATGCTGTCTCCACAATATTTATTGCATTGTATTTCTTGCCAGTGTTCCCTGAGCCCCTGATGTACCTGCCAGATACCTTCCGGGTTCCCTGACCGCTGCGCATTAGCTTATTAACCAAGCGCTCCACTATGTTCATCTTTGACTTAGAGAACTGTTTCCCTGTAAGCCTGCCGGCAGTGTGCGGAACATACACCGGGTCAAGGGATATATACCTCTGCAATCCCTCATCCCCCACCATCACATCGTTAAAGCCCCACTTACCGAACAATTTTATCTCAGCCATTTTAGCTATAAACCTTGAATCCTATTCTTTCAGCGTTCTCCCTGAAGCATCTCCTGCAGATATGCAGGCCGTATTTATGGATTAATCCCTTCTTTGCCCCACATATAGAGCACCTCAGGTTTTTTACGTCGAATCTTGGGTTTTTTTTGGACATTTTATTTATTCTTTCACCACATCAACCTTGAACTTCTTTTTTATGAACTCTATCGACTCCTCGCGTGTAATTCTTTTACTGAGGGGTACTTTTTTCTTTCTTATCCGTCTCTTCTTTATCCGGTATCCCGGTCTCTGCAGGGTCATAGTGACGTCCATGCCAAATATACCGATATCTGGATCGTATTTCATCTTCGGGAAATCAATATATTCCCGGATTCCGAATGAGAGATTTCCTTCATCATCAAAGTTCCTGGCTTTTATTTCGTTATCTACTGTGATGAAACATTTTTTGATGAAATCCTCAGCCACCCCACCTCTTAACGTGACCTTACACCCTATGGGGTCGCCTTTTTTCAAACCCCATGCGGGAACCCTGCTCCTTGAGATAGTCCTGACCGGTTTTCTGGTTGTTAAACGCTCCAGGAGGGTTTCCGCGTTAACCAGTTTCTCGCCGGATTTGCCTGCTCCTATGTTAACAACGACCTTCTCTATTCTCGGTTCCTCCATAACGTTCGTGTATTCCATTCTATAAATCCAGCAATGAATTCTTCTTACCCACTATGAACAGATAGCTAGTGAGCGTCTGCAGCTCACCTAATCTAGTCAATGATTTATGTTTCCTGCTTCCTGGCATTATTTTATCAATTTTGCCGATTTCCCCGGCATGTACCCCGTCAACCACTAGGGCGGTGTTGCCTTCCTTGAACTTCACTAAGTCCTTGATTTTCCTTTCCGGCAGCTCCAACACCACAGAATCCTTGGTCATGTAATCCTTCTTGTCTTTTTTATCCACGATAATGTTGCTGCCGTCGTGGAAGTTGAGCTGTATTCGGCCCCCTCTGACCACTGTTTTATCTATGATCTTGCATAACTTCGTTCCAGCATCCTTCTTTTTTATCTCCTTTAACACCATCGTTTTTTTCTTTGGCAGCACGATAAATCTCTTCTTGACATCAGGTATCTCCACCACATCCATCAAACCCACACCATAGTTTGGATCTCTCCTGACCTTTTTGTCTACTAACACATGATCGCTATTCAATATCTTCCGTGCCTCTTTCGCCGTTTTAGCATATCCCAGTATATCCCTCAGGATATATGATAGGGTAATACTCTTCTTTTTGGGATGTGGTCCAGCTCTTACTGTAGAGATAAACCTTGGTTTCTTCCCATAGCCTGTTGCAATTCTCTTGGTGTGTGTCATTATTTCTTCATACCTCTCTCCAGTAACTCAATTCTTTTCTTATCATCCAGCGTTAAGTCGGTTATCATAACATTAGAGGGATCTATGGGTCTAGCAACATCTGTCCCATCAGTCTTCTTGATGTTAACTCCATCAATGTATACACGGGATTTACCTACATCAACCTTCGTTACTTCACCCCCGTTGCCCTTGAACTCCCCTCTCAGTATCTTCACTGTATCGCCTTTCCTGATTGGGATAGTCATCCGCCCATATTTACCCCTGAGTTTCCTGTCAAGGCAGCTTCCCATAAACTTCCTCCGTTTATGTAGGGGTGCATCAACTCTCCACTTCCTTTGCTTACCCGGCTTAACTGATTTTGTTTGCTTCATCTTTGAATCTAAACCACCATTGATGCTATAGAGCCTATCTTAGTCCATCTCTCAGCAGCCTCTCTCGCTACGGGAGTCTTTATCTCAGTCCCTTTTGGCAATCCATCCTCGCCTACGATGACCGCTGCATTATCCTCAAACCTGATTTTTGAGCCGTTAAATCTCGTGTACGGCTTCTTTTGCCTCACCACAACAGCCAAGACCACTTGTTTCCTTAAATCCTGCCTCCCCTTCTTAACTGAACAAACCACGAGAGTGCCTACCCCAGCCATTGGAAGCCTCCTGCGAACTCCCCTGTATCTTTTCACCGCGATAATCTCCAGCTCCTTCGCCCCGGTGTTGTCTGCACACTTAAGTCTGGCTCCAACCGGTAGATTAGGCTGTATCCTAGCGGTTATCGCCTTACCTGTGGGCAGGTTCTTTGATACACCAAGTGGTTTAGCCATCTTAAATCTTTTTTGTCACAACAAAGCTCACGGTCTTGCTGAGCTTCCTGCATTCCTCAATCTGCACGTTATCACCCGTCTTAGCGTCAATGCAGGGTGGATTATGTGCAGGTATCCTGGATTTAGCTGTCCTGTATCTCTCATATTTACCTGACTTGATAAAGTAATTCTTCTGCACTATCACTGTCCTGATCATCTTGTCCGAGACAACAACACCCTCCAAGACAATGCCCCGGGTTGGGAGCTGTCCATGGATGGGGCAGTTCATGTCACTGCATTCCACTTTTCCCTCTGCCTTTTTCTTTTTCGCCGTCATTTTTTCAAGCAAACCTTATACGATGTTTCTTTTTCGTCCTGTCCTCTGGTCTTGAAAGCAGTAAACTGCCTTCAACCCTCACTTCCACCTTGGAGGGTAGAGTGAACTCGAACAATGAATCCTTTTTAGGGATTTTTTTCTCCCCATATCTTGTTTTTAGGGTAACTGTGTTAAGGGTTTCATCCACAACCCTACCCTCACACCCATGTCCCTGATGTTTTGAATCAACCACGTTAGCCCTTAAACCGATGAGCTCATGCCTTAATATGTTCAATGGTGTTATGGTCATTGCTATCGGGTTAGGTCTATTGGTGGATTAGTTGCATACCCTCTTTTTTCCTGTGAGGATGATAATGAAAACCTTAAAGGTTTAAATCTATCATCTCCTCGGAAAAGCCCATATCCATCAGGATATCCTTTATTTTGCTCACGTGATTTCCCTGAAGTTCTATTCTCTCATCTCTTACTGTGCCGCCGCAAGCTAGTTTCTGCCTCAGATCTTTCGCTATCTTTTGGGTATCCACTTCATCTAAACCATCAACGATGGTCACCATTTTACCGTATTTTCTCCTGTCACTGCGCACTCGAATCCTCTGAGCCTCCCTAGTCATCTCCTCGCAAACACATAGCTCTTCAGGAAGTCCGCACTTAGGGCAATTCATTTCTTTTTATTTGTTGTTTTTTGATTTTTAATGGTCTTTATTCTCGCAATAGTCTTCTTTATTTCCCTGGTTTCGCCAATATCCTCAGGTATGCCACCAGAGGCAAGCACCCCATTTATCTTCATCAACCCCTCCTGAAGCTCCCTTAGTTTACCATCCAGTTCTTCCACGTCCATGTCCACCAATTCATGAGAGCGTAATATAACCATCTTTTGAATGTTTAATGATAATGAATTACGTAATTAAATTCCCTTCCTTTTTGACTCAAGCCACGTAACCAGTGACTTCCTGTTACTGCCCTTCTTCTCAGCCTTAATGATTTTATCGTAATCCACATCATCCATCACCTTAAGCTGTTTCTTTATGTCACCGATATTGCTAGCCAACAAGTCAACGCCTTCCTTTTTCGATTCCTTCTTTATCCCTACTTCCCCATCCTTAGCCTCTTTCTTCTTAGGCTCTTTCTTCACAGCCTCTTCCTTCACCTTCCCAGCTTTTTCCTTCTCACTCTCCTTCTTCACAGCCCCTTCCATCACCTTCTTCGGCTCTTCCTTCACCTTCCCAGCTTTTTCCTTCTGTGGAGTCTCCGGCCTTCTTCATATATCCCTCAGAATATTTCTCCGTTCTGGAACGACCACCTTTACCTATAATCTTGCCAGATAATGTAATTTCCACACCCCTAGCTCCAGCACTCATGATTGCTCTAATAGCCCTGTAGACAACCCGCCTCCGATACATTCTTCTCTCCAGCGCGGTAGCAATCCTTCGGGCAATCACCTCAGAGTTGAGAACAGGATTCTCCACCCTCTGAACGTCAATAGCCAGGTTCTCTATATTATATTTCTGCTCCAACATCCTGGTTAGTTTATTAATGCGCCGGCCTTTTTTCCCGATCACGAGAGGTGGTTTCTCCACGTAAAGATTTATTCTAACAGCAAGAGGGGTCTTGTGGATATCCATCCCACAGTATACGGCCTTGCTGAGTTCCCTCCTAAGGAAACTGTCCATCTCGGACCTGATCTTCCCCTCCTGAATGAAATGCTTCTCCATCGCCATTTTATATCTCCTCCACCACAACCTCTACATGCACAAGATCAGCGCTCCACATACGCCACCTGCCCTTTGGCTTCCTCCGCTTCCTGGAGACGCCTTCCTTAGCTTGTATGTGAACTATCTTCAGTCTCTCCGTATCCAACCCTTTATACTCGGCGTTGGATTCAAGACTCATTAAAACCGTGAGTATGCTGGATGCCGGCTTCACAGGGTATTTCCCCGGAGAGCTGCCTTTCCTGTGGCCAACACCCTTCCTGAATTTATTATAAACTATTGGTTCCTTAAGCAACTGCGTGGACTTGAGCGTTGAGATAGCATCAGACAACATCATACCCCTTATTTTGTCACAGACTACTACTGCATCCTTGAAGGATATGTTCATGTCCCTTCCCATTGATTTAGCTATTCTGCTCTCGTCCCTTGAATCATAAGAGTAACGCAACTCCATTTTATCTAATCGGCACGAACAATGAAGACCTGGTTGCTCCCACCCCAGGGGAACTATGTTTCACAATCTGCCGGTTGTATGTGAATTCCCCGAGGTAATGACCCAGCATCTCCTGAGTGATAGTTACCTTAACGAACTCCTTGCCATTGTATATCATAAAATCCAAGCCCACCATTTCAGGGATTATTGGCATGTCCCTGCAGTGGGTTCTAACTGCTTTTACTTTCTCCCCATTATCCAAGGCCTTTCTGGCTTTCCTTATTTTCCCCATAAGCTTTGTCTGGCTTTCCGTGAAACCCCTTAAAAGAGAGCGTCTCACATCAGAAGGCATTATCTTCACCAGCTCATCCATTGACATAGCCTTCAATCCATCGAGAGTATAGCCCTTGTATTTGAATTCCTTTTTAGCCATTCTTTATTTCTTCTTTCTACCGGTTCTTTTCGCGGCTATATGACCTGCCTTCCTTCCAGGAGGTGCATTTCTGGAGACGGTGGTTGATTTACCCACGTTAGAGTGAGAACCCCCATGGGGATGGTCTACCGAGTTCATAGCAACACCCCTCACTATTGGATATATCTTATTTCTTGTTTTTTTAGCATGAAATACCTGACCTGCATGAGCCATTGGCTTACCTTTCCTGCCCCGGCCAGCCACCCGGCCGATGGTAGAGCGGGAGTTGCTGTTTACTTCGGTGATTCTCTTTGAGGGTAATCGGATATATGTTTTCCCTGTTTTTTTGTCGTGCGAAACTACGTATGCTGTGGAGCCGGCTGACCTTACAAGCTTTCCGCCGTCTCCTGGACGGGATTCTATGTTGTATACCATGGTTCCCTCACTTATATCACCCAATCTTTTTATATCGCCCCTGTTTGTTTCCTCCTTCCCGCCTAGGGTAATCCAGTCTCCTTCTTTTATGCCCTCGGGCGCTATGTTTTTTATTTCCTTGAAGTTCTCCAGCAGTATCTTGGTCAGCGGAGCAGTCCTCCCAGGGTCATGTATTAACTCCACAACCTGACCAGAGATTTCTTCATTGTCGTTGGGGGGATACTTCACTCTCCCCTTGAATCTATGGGAGGGTGACCTGTATCTGGGAGTCCCTTTACCTCTCCTCTGAGTGATTAATCGTTTACCCATTTTTTATCATAATACTCCAAAGTGTGATGCTATCTCTTCCGCATTATACTCTGGTGAAAGCCTTACATGAGCTTTCTTTTTCCCCTCGGTAGTCCACATGATGTTTGTCTTCAACACTCCCACATCATATAGATCTTCCACAGCTTTCTTCACATCGCTTCTGTTTGCTTTACTGTTCACAATGAATGTAAGCTTGTTCTCTCTTTCCCTTAACAATGTGGCCTTCTCGCCCATCAACGGATAAAGGATTATTTCATGGCTATCCATTTTTTCCCTAAACCGATAGTTCACCTATCTTTTTGAGTGCTGACTCAGTCCAGACAGTTAACCTAGCAGGGTGTGTTCCGGGAGCTAGCATCTCCACATCCACATCACTTAACTCCACTATGTCAACGCCGGGTACATTATCTAGTTTCTTAACTCCCTCGTCTTTTTCTATGAGTATGAGAACGCTTTTCTTTCTCCTGTGTTTCCTGCCCCTCATCTTACCCTTACCTGACCTTATTTTCTTTTCTCTAGCTCTCTTAAGGTCATCCTCCAAGCCCAAGGCATATAAGGCATCCAGTAGGTCTTTGGTTTTATCTATCTTCTGAAGGGAATCCTCCACCACCAGGGGTGTTTCCTTGATGTCCCCTATTTTATGCCCTCTTTTTTCAACCAGTGAAACATCTCTTGTTGCTGCTATAGCAGACTTCAAAGCGAGATCGTATTCTTTCTTGTTCATCTTCAAAGAGTAGTCCCTCATCTTCGGAGGATGAGCTCTCCTACCACCTACAGACTGAGGAACCCTGCGCACATTACCTAACCCTCCTCCACCCGGCTTAATCCTAGGCAGGCGAGACATGCCCCTGTTTATGGTTTGCCTGAATCCACCTCTTCTCCTGCCGTAATAATCTGCCGAAGTCAACATACCAGAGGAGGGGTTCACGCCGTAAACGCTTCTCTTGTTTGCTTGGAGCATGATAACCGCTCTCTGAATCAGGTCCGGCCTGTATTCTGTGTCAAAAATGTCAGGTAATTTTACATCACCCTTAGCCTTGCCCGTTAGAGAGTATATGCTGGTCATTTTATTTTTGCTTTGTGGAAAGGTTTACGTGTGTTATCTCATAAGTGACATCCTTTTTAGGCTTTCTCGGATGAGTCATCCGTATCAGTCTCTTGGATGGTCCCGGAACAGAGCCCTTAATCAGTACGTAATCCTTTTTGACTGTACCATACCGGAGGAACCCGCCCTTGGGGTTTATTTTGCTACCGTCATCTCCCATATACATCAACATCTTGTTGTGTTCCGTTCTAGTGTGATATCCCATCTGCCCGGGCAATGGCTCCCGCCACATCTTTCTCGCTGGAGTCCACGCCCCCCCACTGCCAATATGCCTCCTGCCTTTACCGGCTTTCCTCGGCTGCATCCTTACACCATACCTTTTTATCACACCCTGGAATCCCTTGCCCTTAGACACTCCAGTAATGTCTACGCACTGGTTTTCCCTGAAAACCTCAGATAGGGATATTAATCCACCCAATTTCTCTTTGGCGTAGTCTAGTTTCTCCCCCATTTCTCCCCCGATATGCATCTCCATCAGGTCGGGTTTTTTCTTGGAAAGGGATGTTAGCTTAGGTTGAGTGTGTACGATTAGTCGTATGTCAGCTATTTCATCCAGTTTTTTCTCGAGCTCTTTTATCCCATCATCTGGTTTTTTCTTTTTGGAATCTGGAGTGGTGATTACTCTCTTGAAGTCTTCAGATAGGTTATCCGAGTAGATATCAGAATAAACCTGTAAACCAGTATAGCCTTTTTTGTAGAAGCGGATAGCAGCAACAGAGAGTGGAGGTGTTTCGAGAACAGTCACTGGAACAAACACCTCAAGACCGGATGTGGGGCTGTTTTTCCGGTGGTCAATGGCCAGAACGTTACTCATGCCAACCTTGTATCCTGCGAAGCCCAGAATCCTGACCTCCCCGGGATCTGGCCAGAAGTGTATCCTGGGTGTTTCCTTTTTAGCCCTCTTCCTGGGCACATATGCTAGGCTTCCCGCTCTTGGTTTGCTGTATTTGGCCATATTATCCTAGATACTTTGTTGCTGTGAGACGTTTAATACCAAATTGAGTCAAAAAACTGGGCAGAGTTTCTGCTGCACTGGATGTCACTTCACATACCATTTTTCACTGTCTGTGCTCACTCTCTTCCAATTTCGAAAAACATAATCTAATGTTTATAGAATAAGACATTAGAATATGCATATAAAAATGGGCCTATAGGCTTAGGGCTGGAAGCATCGTATTTCTTGTTCCAGGCCCGATACCCAGGATAAATACTAAAACTTTCAGCATCCTGTACAGTATCTCATCTTCCTCCTCCGTGTTGTATTTCTCTAATGCATAGATTACCAGCAGAACAATAACCAGCTTCGCAGGTATCATCACAAAAGCACTTCCCCCAAGAGATTGTATAAGAAACCTCGGCAGCAGGTGCTCTTCCTGGAAGCCGTAGAAGTCATAGGCTATGAAGGTTGATGAGGCATCCAGCATGTGGGCGAAGATAAGCATGAGGTTGTCTGGTTTATTGAACGGGTTTATTCCAGATACCTTAAAGAATAAAGCAACAGCCACTGCCATCAAAGGCGGATAAACTAGTCTTTCAGGGAACGCTATATAGGTAAACAGGTGGAATCCTGTGTAGAGCGCACCAGCTAACCCAAGTAGGAAGGGCGGGATCCAGTACCCTAACCCTGTGGTTTTTTCCAGCAGCAAACCAAGGAGTATCCCCATTAAACCAACAGCAACACATAGAAGGTATACTCCAGGGGTTATATTCCATATCTGGCTTCTCTCGAAAAATCCCACGTCAGCCAGAAGCCTTACGAAAATCCCAAAAAACATGTAGGGTGAGATAAGTATGATGAATTTCCTGTCTAATTTTATGTAGGAAAATAGAAACCTCCTCATCAGGTCCAAAACTATAATCAGAATCAGGAGATATATTATGTAGTCAGTTACCGAGTAGACGCCCATTTCAGCTACACCACATCATCCACTATAAACTCCAGCTGGTCGGAGAAGTCACTGTATCTAACCCTTCCCCTCAACGAGATTTCTTGGTCGACTATTGTTTTTTCCATCTCTTTAAGGGGAGCGAACTCGTCCTGGGTTTTTCCTATAAGGTTCATAACCTCCTCCACGTCCATTCCAAGCACCTTCTCAGCGTTCTCTTTAAAGGATATGGCCTTGATGCTTCCGGTCTCATCCTCAACGGTGAAAGATAATACGAGATTGGGCACCGGCTCCACATCATCATTACATGATTCACAATACCATCCCAAGCCCGTGTTCTGCACACTCCTGCCGCAGCTCTGACAGGTATAATATATTATCCGCTTTTCGTCGTCTATGTGCACTATCCTGCCCTTAATCCGCACATAACGGTCCCTGCCTTCCAAATCGATTATGTCTTTTTTGTTCACCAAGGAGTTCTCCACCTCCTCCATGGAAGGTAACTCTGTCTCCTGGTTCATGGTTAAATTCCCATAATTTCCCACGTGAACCTCAGGCTCGTCGTTGAGGTTTGCCTTAGAGTAGGCGTTCCTGATTTTCACTGCATCACCCTTCTTCAGTTCATTCGCTATCTCAGATTTCTCACCCCACAAGACAACTCTTATAGTACCCTCCCCGTCGCTTATAATCAATGAAGCCATATTTCCTCCGGAGAAACTTCTGGGCTGGAAGACCTGAAGAATTCTTCCCTCGGTAGTGAATCCTGATATATCCGGTTTAATCTCCGTAATCTTTAGTTCACCAACCGTTTCCTCCTTCAGAGGGGGTAAATCCAGGTCATTTTTCGTTAAAATAACCCTGCTCCTGTTGCCTGCCTGCAGCTCTAGTTCGTCATTTAAGCCCTTCCGGATGTATGCGTTCTCTAGTTTCACTGTATCCCCTGTTGAGAGGTCTGTTTCCGCTGAGCTATCCCATAAAACAACCCTTATCGTCCCTGTCTTGTCTTCCCCTACAAAAGACGCTCTCTTGCCTGTTGAGCCATCGGATCTTACGAACTCGGTTGGGGGATAATAGTTGGAAACCCGGCATAACAGGTTGACTGAGCTCAGCCCATCGCTGAGGTCTTTTATCTCTTGTTTTTTTTCCTTGAGGGGGGGTAGTTTCACGTCCAGATTAGGGTTTAGGGATATGGTGGTAAGGGAACTGGCGTGCACTTCCACACTGCCGTCTAACCCCTCTTTTCCGTATCCGTTCCTTACCAGTATGGAATCCCCTATCTGCACCTGCTCGGCTATCCGGGAGTTTTTATCCCATAAAAGAAGCCTTATCTCCCCGGTTTTGTCTAACAGAATTATGCTCGCCATCTTCCCCTGGCTGCCGTCTTTTCTCTTGAACTCCTTCAGCGGATAAATAACTTTCGCTCTCCCGTAGACGTTAACCGGCTTCTGGGGTTTGATGTCTTTTATTTCATTTAGTATGATTTTCCCCTCCTTGAGGGGTATGTTAAGTTCCTTGGCTACGGCATAAACTGCACCATAGTCTGAGAGGAGACCGTGTGTAGCATCCTTCCGTTTATCCATCATCTCCTCGATTTCTTTCTGTGTCTTCCCCGTCTCCGTGGATATTTTCTTGATTAAGTGATTTACGTCAGTCATTTTTTCTTTAAGAGAATTAGAATGAGAAAATAAAAGCTACTACCATTTTTCGACATGTATATCCAGGCTTCTATCAGGCACATTAGGTATTATTTTAGGATAACCTAAGAGTATTAATGCAACAGGCCTTACTCCAGGTGGTATTTTTAGTATGCGTATTACGTAGTCTTCGTTGAATGCACCAACCCAGCATGAGGCTATACCAAATGAATATGCTGCAAGCATTATGTTCTGTATCATGGCTGCCGTGTCCTGTAAAGCATATAGATAAGCTCCTCTTTTGCCGTATTTCCTGGCCGCTACCTTCTGGTGAGTGCATATTACAAGAACAATAGGTGCCTCAGATACAAATGACTGGGATGCTGCTCTTGCCATCTGTTTCTTAGATAGGATATCTTTGACTATGACAATGCTTCTTGTCTTAAGGTTCCCTGCAGTGGGCGCCCACTTACCAGCATTCAGGATATCAGATAGTGTGTCTAGTTCTATGGGTTTGTCGATGAATTTCCTGACGCTTCTCCTGCCTACTATGGCTTCAAGCACATCCATCAGTTAAAAAATTAGAATAGAAACAGTTAAATAAAAATTAAAGAAAAAAAAAAGAAGATTGGGGTTTTTAGTTTATTCCCCAGTTCCGCCTCTCATAGCTACGAAATAGACTACCACTATTACAACCACCACACCCACTATTCCCAGAAGCAACATGGTGTTATCGCCCCCTCCAGATGCCTGAGTGGTTGTTGGTGCCTCAATTGTTGTTGTTGGAGCCTCGGTTGTTGTTGTTGGAGCCTCGGTTGTTGTTGTTGGAGCCTCGGTTGTTGTTGTTGGAGCCTCGGTTGTTGTTGTTGGAGCCTCGTCGGTTGTTACGGTCGTGGAAACGATTGTGGTAGTTGTTGTTGTTTCACCTGTGAAATCCACAGCTTTTTCTGTAGTCACATAGTCACTTTTCTCGAACGTTAGTATGTATCTCCCAGCTTCTTCCAAGGTGAAGGTTACTTGACCGTCTTCATCAGTCCAGAGTTTCTCAACCCTGTTCTTCCAGTATTCTGAACCAAGGTATACTTGCACCATCACATCCTCTAATGGGTCTTCCCGGTCCCTGTCCTTTACTGTTACCACCACATCTTCTCCTATGATAGTTGAGCTTATGTCCACATCCATGTAGTGAGTTCTACGGCCTGACTTGGGCACATCTATGTAGTCTACACCAGTATCGTAACCTGTTTTTGTTGCGGTTACCTTGATATGACATCCCTTATCGGCTTTAACACCCTTGAAGACTACTGTATTTATAGTTGCAGGTGGTGCGGCAGCCGTAATCAGTGAGGTGCCATTTGCAGAGTCCACATCACAGTATTGTAGCTGGACTGTAACGCCGTTGGAGTCTCCTGCGCTTGCTGTTACTTTAACTGTGACGTCTTCCGCCATCAATCCATCTATTTCATCATCCTGCCCATCGCTTGAGTTTACTTTCACAGTTAGTGTCTGCGCGGAAACGCTTGTTAATCCTAGAGCGAATATACTCATCAATACTATCCCATAAACCAAAACTTTCTTATTCATTTTTTTGTTTTCCTCCTAGCTTTTTTAGGTACATCAGCTGAATTTTTGTTTAGCTCTTAATTAAATATGCTTTAATCCTTTAAAAATAGGTATAGCATATAAGTATATGAATTATTAATTCTACGCATATAAATATGTTTCGATTTTGATAGGGTATGCTGCTGCTTATTTAGGTGTTTATTTTTCCCTGAACCATTTAATGGTTTCCTGAAGTCCAAGATTTAGGTTTGTTGTAGGAGCCCATTTAAGTTCTCTTTCAGCTAATCCACAGTCAAGGCTTATGTTTCTGACCTCGCCTTTCACCGGTTTATCGTGGACTGCTCGGGTATCTGATTCAGCCAGATCCCTTAGTTTCCCGTAGATTTCATTGACGCTGGTTTCTATGCCCGTGCCTATGTTGAATATTTTATCCCGGGTTTTCTCTCTTAAGGCCTGAAGATTTGCTTTCGCAACGTCTTTTACGTATACGAAGTCTCTTGTCTGTTCGCCGTCACCGTAGATGAGGGGGGTTTCCTGATCCAGTATCTTTTGGGTGAATATGGCTACCACCCCCGCTTCTCCAAGCGGGTCTTGCCGTGGTCCGTAGACATTGGCGTAGCGAAGGGATGCATAATCTAGATCGTGGAGCTGATGGTACATGCCCAGGTATTTTTCAAAAGCAAGCTTGGAGACCCCGTAGGGGCATAACGGCGCCTCAGGTTGGTCTTCTTTCGCCGGCAGGTGTTCGGGTTCCCCGTAGATTGCACCCCCAGTTGAGGCGAAAACAATCTTTTTTATGTCGTATTTCCTGCAGCATTCCAGTAGGTTTATTGAACCCAGGATGTTGACCCTGGCATCGTGTACCGGGTTTTTCACGGAGTCCCGAACATCTATGTGAGCCGCCTGATGCACCACCCAAGAAGGCTTCTCTTTCTCGAAAACATCCCCTAGTTTACTCTGATTACATATATCTACTTTATGGAATTCTGCTTTAGGGTTGACGTACTCCAAAAAGCCGTGGCTTAGGTCGTCTACTACCGTAACCCCGTAGCCTTGATCTACCAGCAGGTCCACAACATGCGAGCCAATAAAACCCGCCCCACCAGTAACCAAAACAGAAACCATATTAGATAAGAAATGGGAATCATAGGAAATAAAAGCCCTTCTTTTTCAGTATCTTTCGAGGTATTTTTGCGCGTATTCCGGTGCCTTGGTTATTGGTTCAGTGTCTTCTTCCCGGAAGAGGGAGGGCTGTACCTGGTTTGCTAGGCGTTTAAGCTCTTTCTCTCCGAGGTTTTGTAGGCGTTGGATGATTAATTGCTTGGGTTGGGGTGGAAGATTGTTTGCTGCTAGTATCTCTTTGTTGAATGGGAATTTTTTCTTGAGCATGAACATCAGATCATAGATGTCTCTGCCCCGTTTTCTATTCAGTAGGGCACATAATTTCTCTGTTATCATTGATGATTCAGTCATCACTGTTGCGGTGTAGTTGTATCCATAGAGGCTTAGTATGTGTTGTTTTGTCTCAAGATCCCAGTGTGGTTTGTTCACCTCCAGTTTTATCATCATATCCACTCCTCTCTGGTCTGTGATGTTGTATTGTTGCATTATCTCGGTGAGGTTTATTTCTGCTGTATATAACGTTTTTCTTTTGGTGTATTGTGTTTCTGTTTTGAATCCTTCCAGTTGCAGGTTTCTTGCTGCTTCTTCGGTTATGTCTTTGATTTCTTTGTGTGTTAGTTTTTTGGTGTTGAAGTCAAGGTCTTCTGAGAACCGGGGCAGATGGTAGCAGTATCGTAGGGCTGTTCCTCCCATGAAATATAGTTTTTTCCCTTCTCTTGTTTTGTAGATGCTGTGGAGGATTATGTTTTGGAGGTATTCTCGTATTATTGCCCTGGGTTTGTTTTCCGGTAGCCCGTGTTCTTTTGCTTCCTGGGTTAGGTATTTGAGGGGCATCATTTTTTTAGTATCTGTTTTATTGTCTGGTGGGTTTTTTTGTTTAGTTTTTTTGCGTAGTTCATGGTTTTTTGGTGGGATATTTTGTTGAGTTGTTTTTTGTTGAATCTTTCTCCTTCATAGTCTTTTTGTCCTTGTCTGTTTCGGTGGTAGATGAAGTCTGCTAGTGCTTTCTCGGGTTCTGCGATTAGGGTCTTGTATCCCTGGATTTTCATTAGTTTGTATCCTGTGTATGCGTTTTTTTTGATTGTGTGGTAGGTGAATGTACCGTGTTTGTTTTTGATTGTCCTGGTGGGTTTGGTTGTGGTGGAGGTTGTGTGGGCTGTTTCTTCGGGTATTAGGTTGTAGAATGATAGGGCGGTTTCGTGGGATATGTAGGAGGGCTGGTATAGTTTGTTGGCTAGGTAGTAGGCTGGGATGTTTTTTTCTTGGAGTAGGTACATGTTTTTCTTGATTCGTTGGATGTGTCCTTGTTTTACCCAGTTGTGTAGGTTGTTTTTGATGGTTTTTGGGTTGTTTTGGGGGTATAATGCTTCGATGTCGTATAGTGTGAATATTTCGAGTTTTTTTTCTTGTAGTTTCCTCTGGAAGCCGGGATAATCCATTTCAGTTAATCATAATATATTAGGACTTACTGAAATAAAAATAGATTGGTTTTTCCCATCAGAAAACGAAAAAACAAACAAATGCGAGCCAATAAAACCCGCCCCCCCAGTAACCAACACATCCTCCATAGTTTACATCTATGAAGCACAAAAATAAATAAAGACGATTTTAACGGGGTGTTGTGTTTTTTGCTTTGAGTTTCTGGGGGGGTTTAACAACGATGAGCTCGTGGCTGTAGGTAGCAGCCTGAGAACATCAGAGAAGAGCTTGGAGATAGATAGTAAAGAACTAGGCACCTATCCCCGTAATTTTTATTTAATACTCAATAATAACATGGAACAAAAACTTCTGGATATACTCGCATGCCCCAAGTGTAAGGGTGATCTAGAGCTTAAAGGGGATCACCTTATTAAGGCAGGAAGTTGGGATTGTTGGATAATCGGATACAAGAGGTGACTAACTAGGTTCATAGATGAGATATCTGTTATTTAAATGACAAAGTATTTATAAATAATGGATATTATAATATCAATATGGATCTATCACTCCAAAATCCATGGTGGAAAAATCCTAATGTAATCGAAGATGATGAGAAGGTGGAGGAGGCACTAAACAAAAAACAAAAGGTTACCTATCCCTTCAACCTGACCCAAAATACATTAGTTCTGGGTCCAAGACAGGTTGGAAAAACAACCATGCTAAAACTCTTCATCCATGATCTGATCAAAAGGGGTGTAAATCCAAGAGATATTTTATACTTCTCTTGCGAGCCATTGAGTAAAAAGCAGGATATAATCGAGGTTTTCTCGGATTTTGATAGAATTTCCATAGAGCTGAAGGGAAGGAAATATTTATTTTTGGATGAGGTCACCCAGATTAAAGACTGGGAGTTAGCAATAAAATACTTTCTCGAAACTAAACTTTCTAAGAACAAGATACTTGTTACAACAGGTTCTAATGCTCTTTTACTAAAAAAGGGATTAGAGAGGTTACCCGGGAGGGATCTAAATGTAAGATTGTTCCTTCCTCTGAGTTTTAGGGAATTCCTATTAAATTTTGCAAGTAGGGAATTAAAACAAGAATTGAGAAAAAGCACAGTAATATATGAAGATCTCATGAATATGGAAAAATTAAATTCCATGGCTGTAAAATTATCGCCCTTCCTGGATGAGATCAATGCAAGGTTATATATCTATCTGAAAACTGGGGGTTACCTAAAGCCGATATACGAGCTCCTTGAAAATAATTATATACGGGAGGAAACATATGAGATCTATGTTAAATGGATTCTCGGCGATCTGAGTAGATTGGACAAGAGAGAATCCATATTCAAATCCATGGTCAAGGGGGTAATAAAAAACTATTGTTCAAAATTTTCCCTGCTATCATTTGCCAAGGAGATGGAGATACCCTCTCATGTAACGGTTTCAGAATATCTTGAGGGTCTTCAATCCTTGTTATTGGTGAATAATCTCTATCAGGTTGATTTGAGTAAAAAACTTCCCATCTTTAGAAAGGAGAGGAAATGCTATTTCATCGACCCATTCCTTTACAATGTGTTTAAGGGCTATTCCCTTGGAAGATATCAGGATTACTCAGAGGATTCAGAGGATAAACTACTCCAAGGAGTTGTGTGTGAGGCACTGGCGAGACTTAACAGGCAGTATCTTGACATAACTCATTTTCTCTGGTTTTATACAAAGAAAAAGGAAACCGACTTTGTTCTAAAAATCGATAATTCTCTTACTGGAATTGAGTTGAAATTCAAGGATAAAGTAGAGAAGAGGGATTTTTCAAACCTCTATTCTTTCAAGGATAGAATTCTATTGAGCAAAAAAGACTTAAGTTTCGAGGATAATCTTCTTATCATGCCAACTGGTTTGTTTTTGAGTCTGGTTTAATTATTGCGGAAAAGAGAATGAAAGGAATCAACTCCTACATCAACACAATCCTCGGGGAAAGCGAAATCATCAGAAGCAGTGGGATGGTATTCGGAGCCAGCCTCCTAGGCAGCATCATATTATTCATCGCAAACCTCATTCTCTCCAAGCACTTCGGACCTGAAGGCTTCGGTAACTTCAAAACAATCATTAGTTTATTTCTCCTCCTTCCTGCATTGATTGAATTTGGTGCAGGGGTTACCCTCACCAGATACATAGCCCAATTCTCTAACAAAGAAGAAATCAATTACTTGGTTAGATGGTTCTTGAAGTTGAGAATCATTTCCTACCTGCTTTTATTAAGCATCATATTCATCCTAAGGGAGCAGGTAGCTCTTTACTTCTTGAAAGACCCATCTCTCGCTTACCTGATACTACCGGGTATTTTTTTATCCGGATTCATTTTCTTCAATATTTTCAAATTCATCAGCCTAGGATTCCAAAACTTCAAGCTATACTCATTCTCACAATTCCTAACTCCAGCATCTACGGGTGTATTAACCATATTCTTTGGCTACTTTTTTGGTGTTTATTATGCCATAATAGGGTGGGGTCTGGGCTATTTGATAGGTAATCTACCTAATATCAGGTTCTCATTCACCGAAAAAATCTTTGAAAAGACCAGGGTAATTGATGTCAAAAAGATATTTCTCGGGTATAGCATCCCCCTCCATCTGATGATAATCCCTGGCTTTCTTGGTATCGCCGTGGTACCAATTCTGAGCCTGTTTTTCTCACAGAGATTAATCGGCTATTATGCCTTCGCAATGATATTCTATCAGGGAGTGCTTTTAATACCCGCCGCATTATTCTCGGTGCTGCTCCCAAAATTTTCTGAACTAGAGGGGTCAGAGAACCTAAAGGAAGCGAGAACAAAACTCAGAAAGGTTTTTTTAACTTACACGCCAATCGTGGTCTTAGGAATCATTGCCTGCTTGTTGTTTTCTGAATTATTTCTCGGGATTATAGCACCCACCTATCTCCCCGGATTAATTTTATTCAAATCATTAATCTGCTTCGGACTATTAGTGGGATACCTACTAATCTACAGAAGCTATTTAACAGGTTTAGCCAAGATGAAAAAACTCACCATACTAGTAATAATTCAAAATCTTTCATTGCTTGTGATAAGTTTCATTATTGTGGAGATGGCTAGTTAAGATGTTAGGGATTAATATAACTGATCCTATAAAAAACAAAATGATTGAAAAATTAATTGTCAAAGCCAAATGTCAGTTAAATATAAAAAAAGATATAAACGTAGTAATATGGCTATCGCTTGTATTTGGTTTATTGATTTTTGTTCTAACAGTTACTAACTACCAGATTACTTCAATTCCTCTTGATGCTGATTTTGGTTTAATCTCAGTTCTACCATGGAGCTGGTGGTTGGCTTTTTCACTAGTGATTCTAGCAGCGTTACTATGTGTTTTCCACAAAGTTACCGAAGTTCAATATTTTATGTGCATATCTAGCTTGATAATAGTATTATGGTTAACCCCCATTTTTATCGAACCATATCCTCGAGTTTCAGATAGTTATTGGCATACTAGTACCTCATTATCGATTTTAGAATATGGTTATGTTAATTACGACGTCATATATTCCACCTCACGTTATTCTTATCTCCAATTCCCTGGTTTTTTCATTCATATGGCCTTGATAATGGAACTAACTGGGCTAGTGGACACCATAAATGGGCAGATGATATTTATCCACTATTTTCCCATTATAGCCTGTTTAGTCACAGCAATCACAAGTTACGTTATGTTTAAACGTTTTTTAGGCTACGAGAGAGCAAAACTTGCGACACTTATTTTGTTCTTGAGTAACGTTTACATGCAATTCCACGTCTCACCACAAGCTTATGGATTAATGCTTTTTCCTTTGGCTTTCATGGGAATCCTAAGTAATAATCGTAAATGGAATCTTATGGGTATTATCACAGGAACCACACTCATTGTTGGACATCCAGTTACAGCTTTAATATTAGTTGGTGTTCTATCAGTGGCTTTTATTGCTAGTGTGATAAATTCAAGGGTTTTTAAACTTACTGAGCAAGTCAAGGTTAGTGATAAATTTTTGGTAGTAGGAGTAATAGCATTCGCGGGATGGTTTTTCTTTATTGCTCAATCTTATTTTACATCATTGAGTAGAGTGTTAATGGATATTCTACCTATTAGAGAAACGATTATCAAAAGTGCAGTAACTACTCCCGCTAAGACTATCAATTTATCTCCCCCAATCCACGCTTCTAAACATACTTTTGGCGGTGGAGCAAGTATTGCATCGGATATTAGGGTAGTTATTATTCTTTTGTTGGCTATCGTTAGCATTTATGGAGTTTATGAGCTTTATAAGCGTCGTAATAAATTTTCATCAATAATAATTGGGTTCGGAGGTTTTAGCGTTTTATTTTATATAATAAATTATCTCACTCACCAAAATTTCTCTGACCGAGCAGTGATGGTATTTTTCTATGGTTTGGCTTTTCTCATCCCATTGATAGTATTAAAATCAACGAGAGAATTCTCAGATAAAATTATCTCCAAAAACCGATTGACGTTTTTAGCATTAATCTTGATTATGATGATGGCAACACTTTGCTCGTTGACTCTCTATTATCAAGAAGGTTCACAAATTTTCAATAATGAGCACATTGATGGCTATGTGTATGCATGGGATATTGCTTCTCCCAAAGAAAAAATTTGGGGTAGGTTTTTTTCTCCCATGTATATCATGAATCCAAAGAGGGAGGTAAAAGCATCTCGGTATTATTCGAATCCCGACATTATTGCGTTCAGCAAGATGGCGCACCACAGATATAGATGGTTAGGACGAGGGAGTGGGTATCTAACATATAAATTAGAAATAGAGAAGCATAATGCATTTTCTAAAGTTTATCAAAACGATGAGTTCGAGGTCTGTGAAGAGTGGACAAAATGAAAAAACTTCATATTTACATATCAAACATGTGTAGTGATGATAATAAAGGTGATTTGGCTATTTTAGACAGTACAGTCAAACTTCTAAGGAACATATGGCCAGAATCAATCATAATGATTCAGAATGTAGACTATTCTTTAGAAGATATAGAAAGACTGAAACTAAATCGCTGGAGCAAAAGGATTGTGGATAAGTATTTTGGCTCTTTTTTTTCCAAGAATCTTTGTAGCCTCTAAGTCTAGTACAGCACGTTCCTTGTTAATTGGAATATTAAATTTTTTAAGGTCATTAGGGCTTATCTTTAGTGCTGTTTTGTTCCGATATACAGGATTTAAAGGCATATTACTCTTCTCTAACAAGGAGCAATGGGAAGCTCTGGTAAGTAGTGATTTAATATTGATGAAAGGGGGAAGCTATATATTTAGTTATGGGAGATGGAAAGATAATTTATTTATATATAGAATGCTATTAACTCCCCTTTTAGGAGTATTACTTCGAAAGAAAGTTGTTTTTCTCTCCCATTCTATTGGGCCAATTAATGGAAAAATCGAGCGATTTTTGACCAAGTATGTTTTAGGTCGAACAAGGGCTATAATATTGAGGGAGAATCTA
Organism: Candidatus Altarchaeales archaeon ex4484_2; assembly: GCA_002254565.1. Classification (GTDB taxonomy): domain Archaea; phylum Altiarchaeota; class Altiarchaeia; order IMC4; family QMZM01; genus EX4484-2. Next base: position 46,453 of record NJEG01000030.1, read on the forward strand.
TCTTATGAATATGTTAAACATGATTTGAAACTCAATGGTCCCTTAATTGATGTGCTTCCAGATTTAGCTTTTTATACGGAATCACAGGGAATAAAAACTTATAAAATTTATAAAAAACAACCACTAGTTGGTTTTACTATTAGGCATTGGGATTTTCCTCAAAAAAAGGATCCATACAGTTATTTTGAAAAATATATCTCGGGAATAACTGAGATAATAGACTATATCAGAAAAGATTTTAATGCTAAAATTTTACTTATTCCCCATTGTATGGATGACATAGTGGTAATGCAACAAATATATGCCAAGTTTAAAAATCCTGAAAATATTTTTATCATACAAGAAGATTACTCCTTAGTCGAATTAAGAACTCTTTTAGGATCACTGAGTATCCTTATTGGCACAAGAATTCACTCAAACATTCTTGCCATTTCAGAAGCTACACCCGTAATTCCTGTAGTATATGAAGTTCATAAGGGTTATGGAATTATGCAAATGGCTGGGATAGAAAAAGAGTCTATCTTTGAAATTTCCAACTTAGATGTAGCAACATTAAAAAGAAGAATTAAATACTTATTGCAAGATACTTCTAATTTTCACGAAAGAAAATGTCTTTATGCAAAAGTAACTTCCTTAAGAGAGGATATTCCAAAAAAAATAGAAGGGTATTTGAAAGGAGTTTTGTGTAACCAAAGATTGGAAATGGGGAAAAATGATTGAGGTATCGGTGAATTGTTGATATACTGTTTATTGAAAAATCTACGCTTGCTGTCGATTAGCTATTCCTGAAAGTCTAGAACAGCATCCATTGATATTGGTTTATTAGGTCGTCATATCATAGTCAACTATAAACATAGGGGGTACGACTATGATAAACATAACAACTCTTGGAACCCAAAAATAAATTTTTGCCTGTCCAGCTTGTTAGTATAAAAAATATTCTATCTAGAAAGGAGCACCATATAAGTCTCTGCTATAGTTCCTAATATGGGTTTAACATCTATCAAGCTTAAATTTGCACGCTTTAATTCTTCCTTCAAATTACTTGGAGTTATTGGATACCAAGCCCCCTTATTACCCCTAATCATAGTCATTATCCCTCTAAGAAAGCCTTTTACTGAATAGGGGTTGTAATAAGATATTACTATCCATTTTTTGGTTACCCTCCTCATCTCATTGAGAATTCCCACCCTAAGCTGAGGAGGCACATGTCCCGTAAAGCGTATTGATACGATACAATCAAAAGAATTATCTCTAAATGGTAAAGCTTCTGCATCACAGACAACAGAGTTTATCTTCCCAACTTCAATCCCTTTTTTAGAAACATTAATCATATCCCTGGATATGTCTGCATCGACAACCTTAAAACCGCTTTCAATTAGTACTTTAGTTATTCTCCCAGTCCCACAGGGTAGGTCTAGTATAGTTTCAATATCATTCGAATGTTGTTTAAGTATATTTATCACCGTTTTCTTTTCCAAATAATCGACGAATTTTCCCATAAAACTAGAGAATCTCACTTTCTCATATCTTTCTGCCACAGAAGTATTCTGATACGCTTCTCTCGCATTATATGACTTCATAACATTCAACCCCTCACCAGTTCATTCCATAAATGTAGATATTCATTTGCGATTATCTTGATATCATGGTTATGAGATATAGAATCTCTAGCATGTTTATGCAACCTTCGATCTTCATTGGTTATTATTTCTAAAATCCTTTTGACCATTTCCTCCTTACTCTTGGTTATATAACCGTTGATTCCGTTTTGAATAACTTCTTCAGCACCTTTAACATCATTTGTTACTACTGGGATACCATATGCCATAACCTCTAACCACGTTAAAGGAGGGGCAACAATAGAATCCTTGACCAAAACAGGACAAATAAAAACATCTGATGCATTAACTAACCCGATGAAGTCCTCATTAGTCCCAGTTGATATAATTTTTATATTTTCTGACTGGTATTTTAGATATTCTTTTCTAAAATGAACGTGTTTAAAACAGAATATAAAAGTACACTCATCTGTGAGCTTCAAGATCTCATTAGCCACATCAATCGAATAGAAAAAATCTTGTAAAGAGGTTTGCTGAAGAAATCCTGACCACAAAACGATTTTAGATTCGGGATTAATGTTCATTTGTTCTCTTGTATCTTCTCTTAATTCTAGTTTTGGTTTAATCTTGAGAGTATTCACTCCCCAACAAATTTTTTTTATTTTGTTCTTATCGAAGCCCAATTCAACTAATTTATGCATAAAAGATGATGATGAGGCAACTATGGTCTTGAAAGGACTTAAACTCAATTTAAGAAACAGATCATATCCAAAATAACGTGGGTGATAGCTTATTGCAGACACAGTAGATGGTGCTTTTAGTGGTACTAATTTCATGAACGACATTATTGGACCATAATTATCTATGAAATGGACAATGTCAATATCATTATTATAGGAAATTTTCCTCACTTCTTTGAGAATCTTTATAAAAGATAAACTCTTACTTATATAATTATTTGTAGAAGCGAGTTTAATATCACTAAATCTCCTTTCAAATATGGGAAATGGAGTAGGCGATAGATTATATAACCATATATTTGGCTCATAAAATTGCTTTCCTTTTGAATAGTCAGAGTTTAAAGAGAGTATGTGGATCTCTTCTATTTTAGATTTTAATTCTTCTACCAATTCAAGCCAGAAGTTCTTGTCACCCTCATGTCTTTTCAGTAAAAATCTGCTCCCAACCATCAGCAACTTCAATTTAATCACCCCTAAACAGTTTAAAGTATTCATTAATGAATTTCTGAGACATATAAAAGTTTTCATATGCTTCCTTCGCTTTCGAAGAATAATGTTCTTTTTTAAAATTTACTATTGTTGTTCTCAACTCTTCATCATCATTGTAAACTAGATTTTTATTTACTTTTTCTACAATCTCAGGCAGACCCCCTACATTGGAAGATATAATTGGGGTTCCAACAGATAAGGCTTCAAGAGCAGTTAATGGACAATTTTCTGGCCATATGGATGGCATTATCAATGCCAAGGCATTTTTATATAGTGAATATAGTTTGTTCCTGTCGCACCATCCTAGGTAAATAATTTTTTCTTCTGAATCATTTGAATTTATAAATTTGATGATATCCCTCTCTAAACTTCCTTTTCCGGCAATTATAAGTCTGGCGTCAATTTCACCCCGGTATTTTTTGAATACCTCCAACAAATTCATTATTCCCTTATGTTTCTCTAAAACACCGACATAAAGAAAATAATTAAGATATTCAGAGTTTTCTATATCCTTGGGCGGGGATGGGATGAAGTTGGGTATATGTGTAATTCTTACTGTACCTAATTCGCTTGATAAACTATTTTTTACATATTCACTTGGAGTTATTATACAATCCAAAGAAGAGATAGATTCTTTAAATCCATTAAAATTTCTCCATAGCTGGTAAGGTCTCTTAGATCTAAGAGAGCATAAGAAACAAGATTTATTTATGCAAGGTTCTTTTCCATATTTTAGCAAATTGTTCATCTGGCATATGAGCCAATAATCATGGGCGGTATACAGGTTGATATAAACTCCCACTTTTTTAAATAATTGATAGCCAAGCAAAGAAATATTGTGATGATGAACAACATCTGGTGAGACATCCTTAACAATCTTTGAAAATTTTTTAGTTACATAATGGGAGTTTCCAAGGGTATAAACAGATACAGGATCAAGTTTTCCAAAGGGTGATTTGAGTGGGTGAATATGAACTTGTCTATCTTCTTTTTTTTCTGGAAGTTTTTTCCTTTTCAATCGATAAGCATCCAGGCTATGCATCACATGAACTTCATGACCTCTTTTCACTAGCTCTTCTGCTAGAAGTTTTACATGAACTGCATCCCCACCAATATGATATGGTGGGTAAAAGGTTGAGGTCATAAGAAATGTTATGGTTTCCATAATCTCACTTCTTGGCAATTACTACATAATATAGGATAAATCTATTGAGCATACCAAAGCTTAAAGGGAATAAATATGCTGTGTTGAATAAATCGTAAAGTATTTCTTTGTGAAAAGGAAATAGCCATAGTGGGGAGACCACTATGGCTTATATTGATAATAGGGATTGGGGCATATATAATGAGCGGTTGGTCAAGAGGGGAGAGTTTTATCTGGGTTTGGATTTCTTGGAGAACTGGGGTAGGGAGCTGTCCCGGATGAATCGGGGGAAGAGGGGCGCTCCCTTCCAGTATCCTGAGTCGTTCGCTCAGTTCAGTGGTTTGATGTATGAG
>NJEG01000031.1 GCA_002254565.1 Candidatus Altarchaeales archaeon ex4484_2
TAAAATATTAAATAGAGAGAGTATACAAATCATAGGGTGTGCTATCCCATGAGACTACTTACACTCCGTTAAGATATACGTCTGCAGGCGTTAAATAGTTCAACGCCTGATGTGGATGCTCGTAGTTACAGTGTAGTTACAGTGATGTATATAGTCTTGATGGGTATCAAAACGCCAAGCTTCTTCTTCATAGGAACCATGGAATCGTTCCACCTTTCCTATTGTTGTGGATCCTTCTCTTGCTTGCTACGATGTGTTGTATCCCGTTGCGCTCCAAGTACTTAGTGAACCGGGTTTTACCGCCTTCCTGCCAGGTGTAGAACTGCACACCCTGGTCAATGAGTATCTGCTGAGGTTTTCTGTACTCACTCATAGCCTGTTTCAGGGCATCAGATAAAAACAACGCTTGCACCCTGCAAGCGCCGCTTAATAATCCAAAACCTCTGTTCTACTGAAAGCTTCATACTATCCCACCTCATACCTATTTACACCCAAAATCAAAAGTATAAGCAATCAGGGGGGATAGCACAATAATCAATCACCTAGCTATCACTTAAATATTTAGGAAACCAAATATTTAACCATAAAACAAGGGGTTATTCAAAACCCTCATATATAAGTGTGATATCTCCAGACAGGTGACACGTATCTAGGTGCTATCTACCAGAGGGGATAGAACACCATCAATCTATTACCTCCCCCGGTTTCCTGAATTCCAGTCTAGATGAATTTCACAAACTGGACTACATCCTCCCCCTTCAGGGTGTATCTTTTGAAAAAACCCTCCTGCTGGAAGCCGTTTCCTTCAAAGAATTTTAATCCACCGGTGTTCCCTTCTTTAACCCTGGCTATAACCCGGGACACGCCCTCCCCTCTAAGGAATGTAACGGCTTTCTCCAGTAATTGGGAGCCGAATCCCCTGCCTCTAAGGCTTTTGTCAACGCAGACAGGGCCAATCTCTCCCCTGCCCACGTTGCTGTAATACAGGACCCCTATAAAGCCGACCACTTCCCCATCCCGTTCAGCTACCAGAAACCTGAAATCCCCTCTCTGCGAGATATTCAGGATAAATTCTCTGTTAATGCCCAAGTCCTCGAAGTACTCAGCTGACTGCTCATGCATCTCCAGAAGTGAATCAGCGTCAGATGGGGTAAATTCTCGAATCCTTATTTTTCCATCCATAATCTAAATATACGTATTAAAGGAAAAAATGAAGTATGTTGTTGTTTTAGGTGATGGTATGTCAGACCGTCCCTTAAGGGAGTTAGGTAACAGGACTCCCTTGGAGGCGGCATCCACGGAGTACATGGATTATATCGCAGCGAATGGGAGATGCGGTCTGTTGAAGACTTTGAGGGAGGGATTACCTGCCGGAAGTGACGTAGCCAATCTGATAGTCCTGGGATACGACCCGGTGAGGTATCATCTGAGGGGGAGGGCTCCCCTGGAGGCAGCGAGTATTGGAATAAAATTATCGGGGGAGGAGACCGCATATAGATGCAATCTCATAACCGTCGAGGACGGGAGAATAACAGACCACAGCGGAGGGCACATAACCAGCCGGGAGGGACTGGAGCTGATTAAGGCAGTTGGGAAGCGATTCGGTGGAGAAGACATAAACTTCTACCCTGGTGTGAGCTACAGAAACATCCTCGTTTTAGGCGGAAGATATAATGGAGATGTTAAGTGCATGCCCCCTCATGACATAATAGGCCAAAGGCTGGATGAAAACCTGGTGAAGCCTTTAAGTGAGGGGGGAAGGGAGACCGCTGAATTCTTGAATGATATGATGAAAGATTCCATTAGTCTGCTCGAAAATCACCCTGTTAACCTTAGGAGGGAGAAAGGAGGGCAGTCCAAGGCAAACTGTCTGTGGTTCTGGGGCCAGGGCAAGCGCCTTAAGATGCCCTCGTTCAGGGAGAAATACAACCTGGACGGGGCTTTGATCTCAGCAGTCGACCTTTTGAAGGGTATAGGGCATTATCTCGGAATGGAGGTACTGGATGTCCCGGGAGCTACAGGGTACCTTGATACCAACTATGAAGGCAAGGCTGATTATGCACTGAATGCTTTACGAAATAACGATTTCGTATACGTCCATGTTGAGTCAACAGATGAGGCATCACACGAAGGAAGCATAGAGAAGAAAATAAAGGCTCTGGAGGATTTGGACAGGAGACTGGTTGGGCGGATAATCAAGGGCCTGGATGACATAGACGATGATGTTTCTATAGCAGTACTACCCGATCACTCCACTCCAATAAAGGAGAGAACCCACACCCTGGACCTGATACCTTTTGCCATATACAATCCTCTTACCCGAGGGGATGATATAAAGAAGTACAGTGAAAAGGAAGCAGTGAATGGATACTATGGGGTGCGGGATGGTCTTGAGTTCATCAAGCTTTTATTATCCAACAACGATTAAATTACTGGATACTGATGGATGAAAAAGAAAATCTGGTGCCGGTGAAGTTTTCCATAAGGGAGGGTGAGTACTCCCCAGTAGGGCGCTTCGAGTTCCCACACCATGATTTCATCTACGATATTCTAGAGTCTACCTCGGTGGATGAGCAGAAGAAACACGGTTTTTATTTCTTCAAAAACGTTTTGATTTCCAAGAACTACTCGAATGACGTCAAGGTTTTCCTTGAGCGAGGCGCCAGAAAGGCGGGGTTCGAGATAGAATACATGGAGTAGTGTATGTGAATGGCCTATGATCTGGAAGCCCACGTGTATGTATCCGGCAGGGTTCAGGGCGTCTTTTATCGGGCAAGCACAAGAGATAAGGCTAGGGAGCTTGGATTAAGGGGGTGGGTCAGGAACCTGCCTGATGGGCGGGTTGAGGCCTTGTTCCAGGGTGAAAAAGACAGGGTTGAAGAAATGATAGATTGGTGCCACAGGGAACCCCGGATGGCCAGGGTCTCGGATGTGGAGGTGGATTTAAGGCAGCTGGTTGAAAAATTAAACGGTTTCGAGATTAGATACTAGTTTTATACCCCTGAAGGCTCTATACGAACCTCCCTGCCAGATAAGGCAATCACAGCATCCTCATATAACAGAACAGCTTTCACGTAATATGGACCTGGCTCTACACTGGTGCAGCTTTTTGTGCTGCAGTAGGGTATAAGATAGTTGAAGCTGAAGCTCCGGTTTCCTTTATCCAAATCAAATTTTCTTTCAATATCCATGCTCTGGGATTTACCGGAAATCCCAAAAACACGGAGGCTTACGTTTCCTAAAAAGCCGCCGCTTTTGATATTAACTGTTATCTCCATCAATTCCTGTGAACTATAGACCTCTTTATCTGTTATCATCTCCAGATTTATATCCGGTTTTATCTCAAATTTCTTTGAATATGTTACATCCCCCCCATCCAAGTAAATCTTCACCCTGTACACTCCCGGAGGATTGGATGCCGAAACCAGCGTGCTTTGGTTACAGTATTCTATTCTATTATTCCACCTGTATGCATGTCTCTTACCCGGCTCTAGGGTTAGGGGTGAGTTTTCGCATTCAGTCCCGCAGGGGCATGAAACCCTGTCTACCTCACTCCAGTTACCATCAACCAGTCTCTCTATCTGATAGAAAGGCGGCTCTATGTTTCTCTCTTTTATGTCAACGTTTATGGCGTCGAATCCAAACGGCTGATCTTGTTTCACCTCATCATCATAGACTCTTATTATGACTCCAGGCTTCTCGAACCAGCGATAGCAGATATACCTGTTTTCTGCGATGTTTATTTCCTTAGCTGAATAAATGTAGCCGTTATATGATTCCTCCCATAGGGTGTAGTTCCCCACCTTTGTCAGACTCCCGCTGCATTCCATCACCTCATCTGTTTTGACGTAGACTCTATCCCTGTAGGTGAACTCCTCTCCCTCAGGGCTTATCACAGGGGGGAGTTCATCACTGATGCAGGTGCATTTGCAGATACCGTCTAAACATCCGGTCCCTATATGATAATAATTGTATTGCTGCTCGCATTTGGTGCTGGACCTGCAGTAGTCTTCACAGTCTGCGGCATCAATGCAGGATCCCGGCTCCAGGGTTGTTGTTGTAGTTGCGGTGGTTTTTGTTGGTGTCTCATCTACATTACAGCCTGAGATGAACAAAATCAATGCAATGCATGTGAACAAAAACAGTTTCTTCATCATTTCTTTTACTTATGGGAGTCTGTTTTTAAATCTAGCTCATTTTTTTTTTAAATATACTATAGGTTTCCCTTATCTTATCAGCTGATACACATTTCATCTCTGGCTTGAAGTCATAGAGTGTAGATAATCCTTGGGATTAGCGTGTGGAGAACTAACTAGCCTTCGGATACTTCAACCAGAACATACATCGTTCGCACGATTTTGTCGGGTTGCGGTGAGAAAGTAGCTGGCAGCATTTCCTCGTACTTATATTGGGGTAGGCGGTAGATGAGGTTGGTGAAGCCTATATTTGAGGGGAAGAAAAAGGCATTATCCCATGTCTGCGTGAATGCATCAACCTCTTTCTCCGTGAAGCCTAATCCTAGCATATCCTCTTTTATCAGATGTTCAGTGCTTTTCTCATCCAATCCCACTGTCTTCTCCTCTCCCGAAGCCAGTGAACCCCCAACCGCTACCAGAGTGGTCGCATCCATATAGTCTCCTATCATATGAGCTAGAATCACATTATAGGCGGTAAAATTACCGTCGTTTCTGAAGGTAACCTCCCCAGCCTTCACGTCCCAGGTGACATTAATCTGGTTTTTGAAAGCTGTTTCACCCTCATAGAATAGGAAAGGGGTTTTCTCTCCATTAAACACTAACTCATCTGCGTCAACATTATTCAGGGTTGGTTTTATCTCCGCGAGAGGAATCCGATAACCTGAATCTGTTTCAATCGCATTAATCTCATCTTCCTGAGGGCTTATCTCTAGATTAGTCCATGTGATTGAGTTTTTTTTGTCTCATCCACATTACAGCCTGAGATGAACAAAATCAATGCAATGCATGTGAACAAAAACAGTTTCTTCATCATTTCTTTTACTTATGGGGGTCTGTTTATAAATCGATTATCTTATTTCCACGCTGGTATTATCTCCTCATATTATCCCCCTAACGTATCCGATTTCAGCGTTTATATCATATACTCCAGTATCCAATCCAGAGCATGCATTACATGAGGGGATAGTGTAATCAACCTTGAACCTCTTCACTCCAATGTTGATGTCAATAGATTCTTTTTGGTCGAGGAAATAGTAGCTTAGCTTCTTCAGGCCATAGACCCTCAACGCTGCTCCACCAATATTTCTTTCACTTACAACATCCACCGTAATTTCCATAGTCTGCTTGGTGTGGTAGATTTTATCGTTCATTTTAATAGAAACATCCACGGAGGGAAGCAGTACGGTTGTTGATGTGATTTCTGAGGTTGTTGATGTTGCTGTAGAGTACGTTGTTGAATTGGTTGTTGGGGTTGGTGTTGTTGAATTAGTTGGTGTTGTTGTAGAGTTATATGTAGTTGATGTGGTCGAGGTTGTTGTTACCGTGGAGTTCTCCGTGATTGTCACATCCTCTATGGTAGTGCACCCAGTAAACAAGAACAGAACAGTGAACACAAAAAGCCCCTCATCTTGGTTTCCATTCTCCAATATTGTTTAGCTTAAATATTGATGAGGGGTTATAAAAAAGAAGCCAGTCTGATTGCCGGGGTGGTGGGGCTGGTAGTGTATAACTCAACCGAGCACGGGATTGAATCGACAGATATTTCAGTGGGTGTTGCCTATAATAATGTGATAGTATATGATGGAAAACGAAATGGAAGTCATATGGCACCGGAGTCTCTCTATCAGGGGTTGCATTACGCTGGCGGATGAGATACGCCTCGGAGAGTTAAGATGAATAGATTCATATTGTTGTTTTTGGTTTCCATTACACTAATGACGGGTTGCCTGGATCAGGGAGTGAAAACATCCACAACCTCAAGCTCTACAACTGTTCCAACCGCTTTTTCAACCACAACCACATCAACATCCCCCACCCCAACCACGGAGGAACCGTATTGGATGCAGTATATAAGAAACGGGAACCTATCCTACAACCTCTCAAGTAATACCTCCCTTAACCTATCCAACACCAGCAACCTCACAAGCAACCAGACCAACACTTCAGCTGGAAACGAGACAAACGTGGGAGATGTAACCTGCTTTAACGCCTCCGTCTGCGGTGAATCCAGGATTGAATACGGCTGCGAGCGGGAGTTTGTGGAGATTGGACAGAACATCTACGAGGGCGAGCTGATAAAGAAATACGTCTACTACCCAATCTGCAGGTATCCTGGAACAAACAGGTCATTCTGTGAATACTGGGGCCCTGTTGTTTCCGTGGAAGAAAAATGCTGGCAGCAAAAGAAGGTATGCGACATAAACCATAATGAATGCACTACTCCAGCAGATGGGAACTACCTCAACTTCGTCCAGAGGAGATATGAGCTGAAATGCGAGTGCGGTAACGGTAAAATGGAGGCAGAGAACCTTGGGTGCTGGGAGGAATGCGAACCCCCTGATGAAGAAAACAACGAATACTGTCCGCAGGATGTGGAGGGCTGCGTAGGGCACAGGTACTGGAAGAGGCCAGACGACAGAGGCAGGTGCAGCCAGAGATGTACCTGTGACCTGGACGACAAGATCTATAAATGCCTTAAGTACGAGTGTGATGCAGAGTGCAGCAACAAGGGAGACTGCAACGATGGGAACCCTGAAACAGTGGATAAATGCTCCGAGGACTGCATGTGCGAGCATATTCTCATTAAGGATTAAATATATTACCTCCCTCGCAGATATAACTAGAATCTAAAATGTTTCCAGGCAACATGAACCCTAGGCAGATGAAGCAGATGATGAAGCGGATGGGCATCAAGGTAAATGATGTTGAAGCAGAGCTGGTTATAATACACGGCCCCGACGAGGAAATAATAATTGAGGAACCCCAGGTGACGAAGACTGTTATGCAGGGTCAGGAGATATATCAAATAATGGGCGGCAGAGCCAGGAGAGAGAAGATCGAAGCCAGTGTGGACATAGACGAGGAAGATGTGGGGATGGTAGCCCAGCAGGCAGACGTAAGCAACGAGGAGGCCAGGACGGCTCTTGAAGAGGCTGGGGGGGATATTGCTGCTGCCATCATGAAACTGAAATCCTAGAAACAGAATGTGCGGGATAGCGGGTTACATCGGTGAGAGAGAAAACACCTCCGAGATTCTTTTCAACATGCTGAAGCACCTGGAGTACAGGGGCTATGATTCAGCCGGCATAGCATGCATCTCAGATGACGTAATATGTATCTCCAAGGATAAGGGGAAGATATCGGAGCTGGAGGATAAAATCCACTCAGATGTTGTATCAGATATTGGTATAGCCCATACCCGGTGGGCTACCCATGGGCAGCCCTCCCACGTAAACGCACACCCCCATACAGACTGTGAAGAGAAATTCTGCGTAGTGCACAATGGCATAATAGAGAATCATGCGGAATTAAGGGATGAGCTGGAAAAGAAAGGCCATAAATTCACATCCAGCACCGATACGGAGGTAATACCCCACCTTATAGAGGACTTTTACGAGGGAGATTTCGAGCAGGCATTCGTCTCGGCTGTGAAGAGGCTGAGAGGTAGTTTCGCATTAGTTGCTGTGTCGCTGAGGGATGGGGACAGGATTCTCGCAGCAAGAAAGGAATCGCCTTTGATTATCGGCTTAGGTGATGGTGAAAACTTTATTGCCTCAGACACTCCAGCCGTTATCCACCATACCAGGAACATAATAATTCTGGATGACTTCAACTACGCTGTTGTTTTACGGGATTCGGTGGTGGTGAAGGATTTCCAGAGCGGAGAGTGCGTAAAGAAGGAAGTCCATAGAATAGATTGGGATGTGAAGCAGGCGGAGAAGGAAGGCTTTGAGCATTTCATGCTGAAGGAGATTTTCGAGGAGCCTCAGGCAGTAAGGAATGCGTTGAAGGCACAGAAGGACGTGGAGGGGATAGCCTCCAAACTCGCGGGATATGGGAGGATATACTTTGTTGCCTGCGGAACAGCCTATTATGCTGCTTTGGCGGCGAAATACCTGCTGGAGAGGTTCGGCATACCCTCCGAGGCTGTTCTGGGTTCAGAGTTCAGGTACTCTACCATAAACTCCATAGATAAAGACTGTGCAGTAATAGCTGTATCGCAGTCCGGTGAGACCGCTGATACACTTGTTTGTGCAAAAGAGTGCAAGAAGAAGGGTGCTTATCTCACAGGTATAGTTAACGTTGTCGGATCCTCTCTCACCCGGGTGGTGGACGACAACATCCACATCTATGCGGGACCGGAGATTGCTGTAGCATCCACCAAGGCCTACATCGGCCAGGTAACCTCTCTGATTATGCTATCCCTCTTCATTGCCCGGGAGATGAACAAGATAGGTGAGGAGTACCTGCGGGAGATGCTCGACAACATCCACTCAGTTCCCGGAAAGATGGGTGAGGTCTTAGCTGGGGTAGATGAGATAAAGAAGCTGGCCGGAGAATACTCAGGGAAGGAGATATTCTTTTACATCGGAAGAAGGCAGAATTACCCTACAGCCCTTGAGGGGGCGTTGAAGATTAAGGAGATATCCTATGTTCACGCTGAGGCTTACCCTGCTGGTGAACTAAAGCACGGGCCTCTAGCTTTGTTAGAGGATGGTGTTCCCGTGATTGCGATAATGCCCAACGACGAGCTTCTAGAGAAGATGGAGAGTAATGTGGCTGAGGCTGAGGCCAGGAATGCAATAGTTTTGAGGGTTTCGGAGGATGGTGATTTCCGGGTTCCTGTAGTAGACCCCTTACTGTCTCCTCTTCTTTACATAACGCCTCTGCACTTGTTCGCCTACTATATCTCCCTGCGAAGGGGGTTGGACCCTGATAAACCAAGGAATCTGGCGAAGTCAGTTACCGTGGAGTAGTGTTTAATATTACATTAAAACAAAATCATTAACTGAAGATGGAGTACACTTCCCTGCAGTTTACTGTGAAGGATTTGGAGAGGACTTATCAGTTCTACAGGAATGTTCTCGGGTTTTATATTGAGAAGGTGGCAGAAGATGGTGGCTTTGATTTCCTGGTTCTGAAGGGTGATGGTTATGAGATAATGTTCGAGGAGTCGGCTGTGGTCTCAAAGCTGCACCCGAAGCTTTCAGATAAATGGGATGTGGGTGTGAGGGGCTCTGGCGTGGCATTGAATTTCGTGGTAAATAACCTGTACGAGATATATGGGCGGATCAGGGCCCACAACACCCCCCTACTCTATGACATAGTCGAGAAACATTACGGCATGAGGGAGGTCTGGATTTTCGACCCCGATGATTACCTGATTGTTTTAAGCGAATCACTGGAGGAGTCCTGATTTGTTCCCATTCTCCGGTTTTAAGGTTTACCCACCTCCCTCAGATGAACGGAATCCAACCCCCGAGCAAACACATCCACTAGATATATACTAACATAACAATATTATCTAACATGGATTTAAGTAAAATAAGCAAGTGTTTTGTTATTATCCTACTGGTTGCTTTACTGCAGTTGGTTGCGAGCGCAAGCCTGCAGAATGAGGACCTCTCTGTTAGTGTTGAATTAGACAAGAATTTTTTGAACCAGAAAAGCTACAGGTCGGGTGAAATCGCTAATGTCTTAATTAGGGTAAGTAATCCCTCATATTATGCTTTAACAGAGAATTGCCTGCGATTCAAGATCGTTGAAGGGGTTCCGATGGCTGGGAGGGAGATGATACCAGCTTATGAACTGGAAAAACCTCTCGTTCGGAGATTCTACCGCTGCGGAGTTAATGGATTAAAACCCCATAGCTCCAAGGAGTTTATTTATTCATTTAATGTTAGCCTGCCCCCTGGGAGATATGGTTTAATTGTTGATTTATTAACTAAGGGGGGCTATTTCCTGGGTTCTGGGGGAGAGGGCTTCACAGTAAACAACCTATCCTCCAGGAATAATGAATTCATATTATTTAATTCAACCGAGTTCACCTCCAGGGAGGCTGAGTGGGTTAAATACGCTAGACACATGCACGTGAACGAAGCCTACACAATCAGCGGTTCAGTGCAAAATTTGGGGGATTATGAAACCGGGTTTGAGGTAGTATACCGTCTCTACAGGTTCAACGACCGGCCCTATGGTGGAACCCCATTGAATGAAAAAAGAATGTCCCTGAAGTTACCCCCCCATGGTGTGGGGGTTTTCGAGTTCACGGACTCGGTTTCGGAGGAGGATCATTATATCGGTTTCTTGACTGCTGAGAGAGATGGCTCTGTTGTTGGAGTGGATAGATATAAGGCTGTATTCACCGCAGACCGGTGGGCTGAGGTATATGAACTGTATACAAACAACTACGCCTACAGCAGGAACGACAGGGTAGAGTTTATGTACTACATCGCTGCAAGCGGGGGTAGAAACGATGAGGTAAAGAGCATTGAACCAGAGGAGGCTGCAAATCCTAGTCTGACTCTACCCTTGGATGTTAAGATAAGAGAGAGGGTGGTGGATGAAAAAGGCGTCGTGTATGAAGAAACCAGGGGTCCGTTTCTGGCGCAGATGGATTACCGGATTCCGGTTAACTCCAGCTTTAGAGCGGGAAGGGATTTGCGGGATTTTAATGTTACCGTAGAGGTCTACGACAACGATACTGGGAAGCTGTTGAAGGCTCAGACTGTATCATACCGGTTCATTGATTTCGTAGCGGAGGGTGAAGTAACCTGCTTTGATGGAATCCAGAACCAGGGCGAGGAGGGAGTCGACTGCGGCGGACCATGTAGTCCCTGTGCCAGCTGCTTTGACGGAATAAGGAACCAGGGTGAAGAAGACATAGACTGCGGCGGGCCCTGTGAGCCGTGCAGCCCCCGGATTCCATGGACGTTGATTGCTCTGCTCCTGGTCGTTCTGGGTGTGGCATCTTATGTTTTAATCAAAAAGAGGAGGAAGTCAGGATGAGAAATAAGATCATTTTTTTAACGGCTGCTGTATTGTTTATTGTTTCCGTGACCAACGCCCAGTGCACAAGTGATGATAATTGTTCAGGTGTATGCAGTGAATGCGTTGGCGGGGTGTGTTGTGCTCCTGAGGGGACTTCCTGCAACAGTCACGCTGGCTGTTGTTTTCTGGGGGAGGGTAACTGCGCAGCCTGCAGTTGGAACTACATCTGCGAAAGAGGTCTTGAATGGCATTATGCAGATTGTCTGGATGCTTGCACAGTACACTGGGGCTGCGAGTGCATGAATTGTCCGGGCAGGGATCTTTACACTGATTGTTGCGTTCCCTTCTGTGAAGGCCACTACTCCTGCTCTTATTACTGCAATAATCCGGACTATATGGAGTGTGCATATGGAACTGTGGAGGGATGCTGTGGAGGCAAAGATTGTGCATGTACTATTGGTGTATGCGGGGCAGTGTGCCTTGACGGGCAGACGAGAGGGTGCAGTAACTCGGAAACGTGGAATGATTACTGTAGCGGAGAAGACTTCATAGACTACGATTGGGACGGTATTAAGGATTTCAAGACAGTAACATGTATAGATACGCAAACATGCACGGGCTGTGTATGGCCTGTCTTCTGCTGTGACCCGCCTGATCCAACGCCAAAGGACTGGGGTTTATGTGATTCCTCAATGGAGTCCTGTACAATCTGCTGCGGAGCCTACTGGAATATTGGAGGGGATGTTGCTCCAACAACATGCTGTGGGGATGACCCTGGTGAAAACCGGATAGTGTGCAGTAAGGATGCTGGTGTGGGAGAAAACGCCTGCGGGGCGGATGTTGAAGCCTGCTGCCCACAGCCAGACGACTGCGTCTACAACGACGGCTGCTATAGAAACGGTTGGTGCCATCCGGTCTTCAGAAACATCTACTGCAACGGCGGCAGATGGAGCTATGATGTGACTCCCCCAGCAATCACCATAACGAAACCCTCAGGTCCCACATTGAGGGATGGAATAGATCCAAGGGAGGTGGAATTTGATATAACCGAGGGGCACTGCGACATCATAGAGAATACAGTATCCGTCAACTTAAAAGGCTATACATGGCGAAACCAGAACTATGACCAGAACTCGGCAACATTTGATGGGAGCGCACACTGCAGCAGCTGGGGCCAAGACTACTGGAGTCCTTACCCAAACCCTGCAGCCAACAGCATGAACTGTTTTTACGGTAATGAGCCCCTGATGCAGCCAGGTGCGTTTACATTAACTGTCTGCGCATCCGATGCCGCAGGCAACAACGGCTGCGACTCCGTCAACATCAAATACCTGGTGAATTCCTCGATAGAAAACCTCTGCTACAGGTGGAATGCAATCTCTTTGCCCACTTTACCAGTAGACCCTGATACTGGAGATCTTGAAACCGACCCAAGAACCACCCCCGTATTACAGGCTCTGCCCTATGACCGCCTGGCTAAATACAGAGACACTGATGTCTTCAACGCCTTCGCACCGGAACTAGCTGCCTTAGATGTACACACCCTCAACAACCTGCAGGTTGGGGTTGGATACTACATATTCATAACAGAAGAGACTGCATCACCTCCTGGATCATGCCTTAACAAGAGCTACTGGGGAATGCCTTCACCAACAGCGCCTGTTCTGCACCTCAACGGGCCTGGGCTGTATTTCTTCGGGATACAGCAGAACAGCCTCATAGATGGTGTAGATGTTGGAGACGCTTTATCCAACAACAATATAGACCCCAGTGAATATGAGGGAGTCTATTATTTCGACAAGACAGCTGGTCTATCGCCCTACGGGGATTTTGTGAA
The DNA here is from genome assembly GCA_002254565.1 of Candidatus Altarchaeales archaeon ex4484_2. Taxonomy (GTDB): domain Archaea; phylum Altiarchaeota; class Altiarchaeia; order IMC4; family QMZM01; genus EX4484-2. The sequence goes on from NJEG01000031.1 coordinate 12,805, forward strand.
ATACCCCGACCTTGCTATGGATTTCGAGACAGGGAAAGGCTACTGGATAAACTACACCGGTTCAGGGGACACGTTACCACTTTACTAAGATAAGATGAAAAAAACATCCATGATTGTTGCAATAATGTTGATGGCAACCTTGGCTATAGCGCAACCGATGCCCTCTACTGGGACTATAGTGGCGGGGAAGGTAACCTTCCATGGAGAACGGGTTGATTCAGCTGTGGTGGAGATAAATGTTCCCGCGAAAAAATACAGGAAGGAACTACGGAGCAGCTTTCTACACAAGGAGTTGAACTACTATATATCCAACGTCAAAGCGGGTTTAGGGGACTACATTGTTGTCACAGCATCCTATGGGGGTATGAACAGTTCCAACTATGCTATCAAAGGCAGTGAACAAAGCTACATCATCAACATCGAAGTAACAGACAAACCAAGGCTGCCGTCGGCAAACACCACATCCACTATAACCACAACAACCGTAACAACCACAACAACCACCACCCCGGCAGCAGTGAAAGAAACCACAACATCAACCATCCCAAAAACAACATCAACCTCCTCTGCCACAACCACAGATGCTGTACACGATTTCACTACCACATCCAACACTGCATCAATCAAAGAAGATGGGGGTGGGTTCTACACGATAGCAATAGTAGCAGCTGCTATAGTTCTGGTATTGTTTATCTATGGTGTTATCTCACGAAGGTCCTGATTTCTATACCACATAAGATACGTAAACAGCAGCTGTTACTGCAGCAATTATGAGGGAGCTGTTCAGGACAGGGCATCTTATGTCCAGAATCAATCTCAACAAAAACATATAAGCTGGTGCACCTAAAGCTATCGGGTTAATTCCATATCCCTTGAAAGCTGAGGTAAATGCCAGAAACAACATACAAAACAGGGTTACTAACGCTACTTTCCCGTCGTCATCCATCCTCAGGTTTAAGCAGTGTCATAGTATAATCATCTCCAAGGTATCTATCTGCTACATCCATTAAATCCTGTTCTGAAACCGCTTTTATATATCTATCTTTCTCCCTGTAGTCGAAGGGGATGTCACAGAACTCGCTTTCCAAAAGCAGCATAGCGCTCTCCGTGATACGCTCCAGCTGGTCATCATACTTTGACAGCATCAGTTTTTTCGTGCCCTCAAACTCCCTTCTACCAATCTTTTTTTCCTTCAGGTTATTGAATACCATCTCAATGGTTTTTTGTGTCTCCTCAAGCTTGTTGGGGTTGAATCCATCCACATGCGAGATAAACATTCCCTCATCCTGGAAGGCCTTATAAAATGAGCCCACAGAGTAACCTATACCCCGCTTCTCCCTCAGCTCCTTGAACAATCTAGAGGATAAACCCTCCGACAGGATGGATGATAAGAGATCAAGCTTGAAGAAGTCATCACTACTGTAGCCTGGAACCCTATAGCCAAGGGAGAGATACATCTGGTTAATATCCCCCCTGGACTCCTCTCTTACTGTATGTCGGTTGCTGAGATCCACTCTCTCTCGGTGATGTGTTTTACCCTTCTGCATGGAACCGAATGTGTCCTCTACCTTACCCAGAAGCTTTTTCTCGTTGAAGTTGCCGCAGACCACTATCACAATATTCCCCGGGGAATAATAATCTCCCTTGAACTCCTCCAGCTCACTTTTTTCAACAGAGCTCATCGCATCAACCGTTCCCTGAATTTTCTTCTCAAGTGGCGTGTTATGAAAGAGTGTGGGTATGAACAAATCCGTTAAGGCATATCTATCCGGGGAGTTAATGTAGTTCCTTATCTCTGTCAAGACAACCTCCCTCTCTAATTCAAATTCTTTCCTCTTATAATCAAGGTTTGTTGCTGCCTCATAGAGTATCTGCACTGCGTTCTCCAGTTCAGTGTATGGTGTTTTGGCATAGAATGCCGTGTACTTCCAGGTGGTATAGGCATTAATTACCGTCCCGCTATACTCCAGGTCTTCTGTAATCTGTCTACTTGTCCTGTGTTTGTTTGATTTAAAAAGTAGGTGCTCGTTGAAGTGGCTTCCACCGTTTATCCTATCATCCTCATCTACTGATCCGACCCTGACCCCAATCAGTAATGCGGCTTTTTTTGTGTTAGCCCTCTCCTCCAGCAAAACCCTTAACCCGTTCCCGTACTCAACTCTCTGAATTTCATCCATTCTCTTTAAAATAATTTAGCCTGTTCCCCCATGTTTCTCGAAAGATTATCTAAATCCAGGGTCATCCCATCCCTGGCTGCGATAGTCTTAACTCCAGATTCTTTTTCCACCCTTTCTGCTTCCTTTTTGGGGTTGGAGTTCAGCATCTGCATCCCGAAGTGGGTTAAAACCAGAAGCTTGGGTCTGGCTTTCTGGGCAATCTCTATGGCCTTATCCACGTTAAGATGTGTTTTTATCTCCTTACCTGATGGGAAGATGCAGTTAAGAATCAAAATCCTCGTGTTTTTATAGTACTCTATGAGGCTCTCATCCAGGTCCGTATCAGAGCTGTACGTTACCGTTCCAAATTTAGAGTGGAATCTGAAGCCTAGAGAGTCAACATGCCCTGCGGTGGGGATGGCCTGCACCTTTAGATCGTTTATCTTGAAAACATCCCCTGCTTTGGGGGATAAAACATCCACCGCCTTCTGGTGGTACTCTGAGATGTAGGGCAGAGTGTTTCCCTCAATAACAAGAGAGCCTCTCTTTTTTTTTGTTCCACTGGTCATGGCCTCAATCATTACCTCAGCATCAGAGTAATGATCCAAGTGCCTGTGTGATACGAAGATGGCGTCCAGTTTCTCAGGCTTTATGTTGAACTCCAGCGCTCTTATCAGGGCTCCAGGTCCGGGGTCCAGCAGAATCCTGGACTCCAGATCAAGGAATATGCCCCCAGAGTACCGTCTCTGGGATAAGACTACGTATCTGCCTCCCCCCGTTCCAAGAAATGTTATGGAAGCCATATTAAACTTAATATTAAATCCTGTAAACAAATATTACTTCATGAAGGTGGGCACCTGCGGGGTAATCTGTGAGCACTGCCCAAGACGAAGGATAGGCAAATGCTCCGGCTGCAACCCGAACCCGTACTGCGGAATCCCCGACTGTGCAAGGGAAAAGGGAGTGGAGTACTGTTTTCTCTGCGATGAGTTCCCCTGTGAGAGACATTATGGCGGGTGCGGTAACCTGGTAATCTTTGACAGGAGATGGCTGGATTTCATCAAGAAAGAGATAGAAGAGTAAGGCATATATTTGGGGTTCATCTAATATTATTTCATGTTGAAGTGGAGAGTTTTTTTTATATCATGTCTCATCCTTTTTTTGGTAGTGTCCGTGTCAGGGCAATGCGTTAACCTAACAGACAGCTCATCTTATGCCTCAAAAATCAATAACCTCTCGGGTGTTTACTATATCAACCAAAACACTACATTATGCACTCAGACCTACAACTTCAACGGCTCATCTGGTGACGGTGTTCTGAGATTCAATACCTCAAACATAGTCCTTGACTGCAACAACTCACTAATAAACGGAAGCAACATATCTGACAGCTACGGGATATACCTGCCTTTCGGTATGGAGAACAACACGATAGTAAACTGCACGGTGGGAGGGCACTATGAGGGGTTATACATTAACGGCTTAGGCAACACCATACTGAATTCAACCCTGGAAAATGATTTCTACGGCATATATCTAGACTCGAACTCCACCAATACTGTCATTCAAGACTCCAGAGCGAGATATAACAAACACGGCATCTACTCGTATCTGGGCTGCAACAACAGCTTCAGGAATGTATCAGCCAGCTATAATGACTGGTATGGGTTCCAGCTGATTTTAAGCCAACATAACTCCTTCATAGATATCAAGGCACACAACAACTCCCAAGGATTCATCCACCTCTTCTCCAGCATTAATAACTCATTCAGGAACGTGGACGCCAGAGAAAACAATCAATCGGTCTACTTCTACCACAACTCATACAATAACCTCTTCATTGACTCTGTGCTGAACCAGTCCACCACATCTGATGTCTACGTGGATTCAAGCATGGGGGATTCCACAATAGAAAACACCTTCCTGAATGTATCCTTTACTGATATGAAATTTGAGGGCTGTGACGGCTCTTCTGATGTGTGCCGTCTCCGTGTTAAATGGTATGTTATGGTTCAGGTGGACTACAGCAACCAAACCCCTGTTTCTGGTGCATCAGTCAACCTCTACAATAACTCAGATACCTTAATAGATTCAGGGGTAACAGGTTCCAATGGTTTCACTCGATTTAACCTGACCGGATTTGATGCCTTCAGTGTTTCTTCCGGGGTTTCTGACGGGAACCGCAACAACCACAGTAACTATACAATAAACGTATTTGATGGAGCATACAACCACTCAATATTAGTTAACCCTGTCTCCAATAGCTGGATACAGTTTATCTTCGGTGACTGCACCCGCTACTGCAGCAACTGCAGCGACTGCTCTGATAAAATAAAAAACGCCAACCCAGGGGATGTAATCTGTCTCGACTCCAACATCACAAACGCATCCACCAGCTTCTGCATTAACGTGTCCACGAACAATATAACATTCAGCTGCCAGGGAAACAGGGTGGATGGGGCAGATCAACCAGCCATGCCACTTTCTGGCATATACATCCAAAGGGACATTAAACAGGAGACGAACGTAACGGTAAGAGACTGCAGAGTATCTGACTGGGAAAACGGAGACATCTATCTATGGAATGTTGAGGGCGTCCTGCTGCAGAACATCATCCAGGATGTTTTAAGCGGTTCAGGAGACAATGGGATACACCTCAATAATGCCAGTTTCAACACGCTCCATAATATCTCAGCAGAAAACAACTCTTATGGGATATATCTCACAGAAAACAGCTCCCACAACAATTTGGTTAATGTGAGAGCAAAATTCAACGATTGGGGAATATACATGAATAACTCAAAAGGCAACAATCTGACTAATGCCACCCTAATAATAAATGGTTTCGATGGGGTTTACATGGAAAACTCCAACCAGAGCACCCTGGTTAATGTGCTCTCAGGCTACAATGAATGGTATGGCATCTACCTGGAATCAAGCTCAGAGAACACCTTCCATAATATTAACCTGAGCTGGAACAACCATGGGGGGTTGTTTATCCACGAATCAGGATACAACAACTTCACCAACGTAACAACAGAATACAACAATCTATCGGGCGTTTTTCTATTGAACTCTAGCTTCAACAACTTCAGTGAGGTGTACTTTAGGGGTAATGGTTTATACGGCCTCCTGATTGAGCAGAACTCAACTAATAACATAATCAAGGATTCATTTTCTATAGGAAACAATCTTTCAGGCCTATATCTGAAGGTTACCGGCGTCTTTGATCCTGATCTGAACCATATATTCAATTGTTTCTTCAACAACAGCCTAAACGCTAAAATAGATGTCGACATAGGCCCAAACCACTTCAACACCTCCCTTAAACCAGGTATTAACATCATAAACCGCTCTAATGTGAGCGGGAACTACTGGGCTACTCCAGGGGGAGACGGCTTTAGCGAGGTCTGCAACAACACAGACAACAACTCATTCTGCAACGAACCCTATAATTTCTCTAATGGAACCTCCATAGCAGTGGATTGGCTGCCTCTAACGCTGGAAACCGCGATAGCAGTGGATAATCCCCCGACGGTATCGCTTGATTATCCACCAGACAACTACGTAAATGATTCATCTGATCCTGTGAACATCTCCTTCAGCTGCTCGGCGTCAGATGATCAATCGCTTGTTAACCTAATCCTATATATCTGGAACTCGTCCGGAGGCCTTTATGAGATGGAGTATGTTACTGTCAGCAGCCACACGTGGAATGTATCCCTCGGGAACGGGAACTACACATGGAACTGCCTTGCCTTCGACAACAGCAGCCAGCAAGACTGGGGTGATAGCAACTATACGGTGAAAGTAAACTACTCGGAAACTGATTTAATAAGCGTATCAGCCTGCTGGTTCAATGAATCCTCAGTCCTGCAGGGAGTCAGTGTCAGGGTATCAGAGAACATAACACTTGGATTAGATCCGTTAAGCAACTGCTGGTTTGATGTAAACGGTTCAATTCACAACTATGCCGGTAATGATACGGACACGTTCTGGTTTATTCTGGACACCTCACTCATGTACGGCAACTACTCACTCACATGCCATGCGAACGACACATACTATTATACTAGCTCGATGACCGGAGACGAGCTTGAGGTGGTGACCACCACGACCACGACAACAACACACACCACAACAACAACCAGTGGTGGGAGTGGAGGTGGCGGAGGTGGTGGGGGTGGCAGTGCGCCTCCGCCAACAAGCGAGGGCTCATGCTTTGATGGACTACTGAACTGCCACCACGGTTCCTGTGAGGAGGATACAGACTGTGGTGGACCCTGTCAGCCCTGTCCATCCTGCAGTGACGGGATCCAGAATCAGGGTGAGCAGGGAATAGACTGCGGCGGACCCTGTCAGCCCTGTCCATCCTGCAGTGACGGGATCCAGAATCAGGGTGAGCAGGGAATAGACTGCGGCGGACCCTGCAGGGAATGCACTAGAGAGGAAAGGTGGAGTTATTGAAGCATCATGTTTCGACGGTTTACGGAACCAGGGAGAGGAAGGTATAGACTGCGGCGGACCCTGTGAGCCGTGTTTTGTGAACAGGAGTCTTGAACTGAACACCTCACTACCGCGAAGTATTGAGCAGGGAGCATTATTCGTCTTATACGTTAGGGCAAGGGCGCAGGGCTCTGATCTCACCAACATCAGCGCTAAACTAACTGTTCCAGAGACATTTAATGTCATAAACAGTTCAACATGCTTTGATGTGGTGGAAGAAAACAGGTCCCGGCTTTTTTCCTGGACCCTTAAATCAAATCGTTCTATCGAGACAGGAAACTATAGTGCATTCATCGAATTCAGCTCCAATGAACTGAAAAGAAACCTCACAACATCCCTGAATGTGGTAGAACGCAGGACGTCTGCAACACCTGGGGTGGTTAATGAGGTGCGGAACGCGGTCTACGGATTCGTTGAAAGAGTCTATGAAACAATCGTATCAGAGCCCTCAGCATGGATCATGTTATCGTTTTCACTTCTCCTGCTGGTTTATGCCTACCACAGAATCAGAACCCGAAGGGTTTAGTTCATCCGTTTCCTTTTGTTTTTTTTAGTTCAGATAAGCGGGCCTCTATCTCTATCAAATCCTTTTGTTTATCTCTTACTATCTCCCTGAAGCTTTCATCATCTAGTTTCCTTTTGTGGAATTTCAGTTGAGCCATTTTTATCATAAGCTCGATTCTATCTCTTTTTTTCTCCAGAGTGGATACCTCATCTAATTCCACCGTGGACTCTATCCTGTTTTTCAGTTTCTCCTTGTCTGTTTCCAGGGCTGAGATCTTGCGGCGTCTCATATAAACTTCATCAAACAATATCACGCCGATAACCAGGACTGCTATTACTGCGAAAACCAGGAAATAGGGCTGTTCTATGATGTTCTGCTCGCTTATTGTCTCCATGGATACCACAAACCTTACCTCCTGTATAGCTCCACCGGTCACGTAGACGCTCTGTTTCGGGTTTTTATCTCCCAGTCTAACATAGATCTCATAGTTCCTGTTTCCCTGAACTGAGGCGTTAAAAAATCCCCTGGAGTCAGTGTACCTTGACACTATCGCTCTACTGGGGTCGTCTGATGCGAATATCTCCACCACTACTTTATCCAGGGGAGCTCCTGTTTTCTCGTCCAAAACATAACCGTAGATGATGGCATTCTGTTGCGCTCCCGCTGCAGCTAACAAAGAAGCTACAAGAAATAAGATAATTGTTTTCTTCATTTTCTATATTAAACTAGTGGTTGCTGATATAAATACTAAGTGGAAAGCACAGGAACTCCATAGAGAAGCTAGCTGAGGACATCTATCTAAGGCGAAGGAACAAGGTCTTGATGCAGGTTATGCGCTCAATGGATACTGAGCCTATGAATTCCATCCCCCCTGAGAAGAAACTGTACTGGGCTCTGGTGGATGTGTTAAAGGAATACGGGGGTTCAGATTTCATAGAGGATGAGGAGTCTTCTGGTGTTGAGGATAGTGGAGATGGGGTAGGGGATGTTGAGGATAGTGGAGATGGGGTAGGGGATGTTGAGGATAGTGGAGGGGACGGAGAGAAACCTGCGGTTGAGGAGGGTAAGATAAGGTTGAGGTTAGTTAAGGCTGTTCCCTCCATCGTCGGCTCAGATGCCAGAAACTACGGACCCTTCAAGGCCCTGGAGGAGATTGAGTTACCCAAGAAAACAGCTAATATCCTGCTGGAGTGGAAGGTGGCTGAGGAGATATAGTTTATTGGATTGTTTCTTCTATTTCCTCTTTCCTCTTGCGTATGATGTTCTTGGATGCGCCGGGGATGCTTTTTATTTTCTTAGGCAGGTTGGGGTCTTTCGTCTCCTCCCCTGCGATGTAGAGGGATGCTGCTGCCACGCTGATGGGGACTCTTCCAGTAGCCAGTCCCTTATCCTCTACTTTTTTTATTATTTCATGGGATTTAGCTATGGTTTTACCTGAGACATCAAGTTTAGATGCGAGTCTTGAGACATAGTCTGCGGGCTTGTTTATGGGCACCTCTATGTCAATGTTTTGCCTGATTTTCTTGTAGCATTTACCTATCTTTTTCTTACTGACTCCCGAAACCTCCTCCAGCTCCTCCAGTATTATGGGAGAGTGATGCTGTCTTGATATTATGTATATTACTGCGGCGACCATTCCCTCGATTGAGCGTCCCTTGACCACACCCTTCTTGGCGCATTTTCTATAGAGCCTGGCTATCTCCTCCTTCAGGTTTTTTGGGAGGTTGAGGTATGAGCACATTCTATCGATTTCGGGCAGGGCAACGGAGAGGTTTCTCTGCAGGGATGTGGCCATCCTGCTTCTCTTCTGCCATTTCCTCATCCTGTAAAGGCCGGCTTTTCTTTCTACGGGAACAACCCTCCCCTTTATATCCCTGTCGTATCTGTCTATCTCTGTTGTTAAACCCTTACTGAGCTTCCAGTCCCTTAAAAGGCTTCCTGTCCGGGATCTCTTGTTAGAGTCTTCTGTATCAAATGCCCTCCACTCTGGTCCAAAGTCAAATACGGTGTTCTCCAGAATCAGACCGCATTTTGCACAATAAACCTCCCCTCTACTATAGTCTTTTATCTTCTTGGGGTGGTCGCATTCCATTTTCCTGCTTTCTTGTTTGTTTACTGTTTTGGTTGCAGTGTCCATACGCTCGTAGTTCCTGTAATCTACTATAAAATTATTGGGTAACGCTGAGAAGCGATTGAATTTAACCCATGGGAACTGGATAGATTAAATTATTGCGCATTATAACTAATAAGTTGTTTTCACTTCAGGCGTAATTATCGTGTGGATTATATGTATCCTATTATATAGATTACCTAACTAAATAACGGAATTTATGTAATAACCTCCTTCCTCTTCATCGCAGCCCTCACCAACCCGACAAAGAGAGGAGCAGGTCTCTCAAGACGCGACTTGAACTCGGGATGGAACTGGGAGGCAATAAAAAACGGGTGATCCGGCAACTCGATTATCTCCACCAGGTTTCTGTTGGGGTATACTCCAGAGAAAACAAGACCATTCTCCTCCAGCATCCGGATATAGTTGGGGTTAACCTCCCACCTGTGTCTGTGCCTCTCATCTATCTTCTCGGTTTCATAGAGCTTATATGCCAGAGTATTTTTTTCTATCCTACATGGATAGGCTCCTAATCTCATGGTACCTCCCATCTCGTCAATGTTCTTCTGGTCAGGTATCAAATCAACAACAGGATGCTGTGTTTTCTCGTCTACTTCAGTGCTGTTCGCATTATCCAGGCCGCAGACGTTTCTGGCGTATTCAATGACCGCACACTGTAGACCGAAGCAGATGCCCAGGAATGGAATCTTACCCTCTCTGGCATATTTTATTGCGTTAATTTTCCCCTCCACACCCCTTGAGCCGAATCCTCCCGGGACAAGTATCCCGTCAAAGGCGTAGAGGTCTTCTGAGCTTAAATCATCTGATTCAACCCATTTGAGGTTAACCTTGCAGGAGTTTACCATACCAGCGTGCTTGAATGCTTCCTGTATACTCAGGTATGCGTCAACAAGGCCAGTATATTTACCGACTATGGCTATTGATACCTCGTTTTTGCACTCATGCATCCGGCGCACGATGCTCTCGTATTTGAAGGTGTAGGTGGGTTTCCTATCAAGCCTCAGTTTCTTGATGATTTTATTGCTTATATCCTGTTTCTCCAGTATCATGGGCAAATCATAGATGTCTGCGATATCAGGGTCGCTTAAGACATCCTCTGGCTTAACCCCGCAAAAGAGAGCAATCTTTTTCTTGGTGCTCTCAGTTAGCTCGTTCTCACATCTTCCTATGATAATCCTGGGCTGCACGCCCAGCCTGAGAAGCTCCTTTATGGAGTGTTGCGCCGGCTTGGTCTTTTGTTCACCTGACAGAATAACGGGCACATAAGATAGGTGGACGAACAGGAAGTCACCTGTCTCCTGAGCCATCTGCCTCAGGGCCTCGATGAAGACTGCGTTCTCCATATCACCTACAGTGCCTCCTACCTCAATGAGGACAACGTCGTTTTTGAACTCAAGTATCCTGTTTTTTATTTCGTTGGTTATGTGGGGAATTATTTGGACTGTCTTCCCCAGGTACTCTCCTTTCCTCTCTTTTTCTATAACTCTCCGGTATACCATCCCGGTGGTCATGTTGGATTTACCGGTTAGGTTGGTGTTCAGGAATCTCTCGTAGTGCCCGAGGTCCAGGTCTGTTTCGCTGCCGTCGTCCAGCACATAGACTTCCCCGTGCTCGTATGGGTTCATTGTTCCAGGGTCTACGTTAACGTAGCCGTCAATCTTCAGGGGCACGACATCATATCCTTTATCTATGAGTATGCGCCCTATAGAAGCAGCTGTAACCCCCTTTCCGAGGCCTGATAATACCCCTCCGGTTACGACAATATACTTCATCTTATAAAATAAGACTCACTGGTTTAAAACATACATCAGATATTTATAATGAAATAAACTAAAAACATAAATAGTTGCTATAAAAAA
>NJEG01000032.1 GCA_002254565.1 Candidatus Altarchaeales archaeon ex4484_2
AGGTCATCCTTGGGCGAGAAATGGATGTTATGGAGATGCAGTGCGTTAACGAGTCTGAGGAAAACGATGAGTGTGTTTTTTCTATGAAGCCTTCTGAGGAATTCAAGCAACTATTCTGAGTGTTTTTTTTTGTTGCTGTATTCTCCCCTATATATCTAACAAAAGAGTATACTACTATATCGACATATTGCAAAAAAATGCCGCATAAAGCATTTTCCAGGAATAAATCACTGGTTTTTTTTTATTGACAGCGGTTATTCTTTTTCAGTTGATGTTTTCTGCTCAGGATTCCGGCTTCGGCATTGATGTAGGAGACGAGTATTTTTTCGGTGATACGGTGTATGTTGACGTGAATGCCCCGGATGGAGCGACAGTTAATTTTTCCATAACCGCTCCTGATGATTCTGTTGAGTCTTTTTTTTTGATGGATATTGGCTCCTTCACTCACCTGTATCTGCCCTCTGAGGTTGGGTTTTATTGTGTTTCTGCCCGGGTTTTTTATTTAGTGGATATACTCCTGTCTTTGTCTAAAAAGAAAGCGCTGGAGTGTGGAGAAACAAACTTTATTTTCAAGGTGTTAATCGACATGCTACACGCTTAAAATAAGGCTAGCCCCCGGAGGGATTTGAACCCTCGACCTGCAGATTACAAGTCTGCCGCTATGCCAGTCTAAGCTACGGAGGCAAAAAACACCAGGAAAATATATTCGATTTCGGGTTTTTATATCAGATGAGCTCTCCCACCACCCTATAACGCTTACCTGCCTCATAGAAGAAGGCCGCCATCAACGGATAAACCAGCATAAACAACAGATAAGAGCCTAGATAAAACAACAAACCAATCACGGAAACAAAAGACGTTAAAGCAAACAAAGCACTCAACAGACCCTGCAGGAAAAACAAGACACCCAACGCCGACGCGTAATAACCTAACTCCTCCCTCAACTGGATTAAGCCAACAGAAAACACAACAGTAACCAAGCCATCCACCAGAACAAAACCCAACTCCAGAAGCTCATACGTTTGGCCTGAGTTAAAGCCCACCCACGTGGCCAAGCTATCGAAGACAATGAAGGGGACATAAATCAATGCCATCACATACACGGGATACTCTAGGAGCCTGATCCGGAGAAACCGGCCAAGCAGCCAGAACCCATATAAGGTCAGCAACAGAAAAGGCACCTCCACAATATTAACTAACACGATAGCATAATCCACAAGCTGAGAACCCTCACCCGTCAACAACAAAACCAGCAACGGCAGGGTCACAAAAAAAGACAGCAACAACACTATTGAACCAACAAGCGGATACCTCATGCGCTCACCCAACAAAGGCGGATTAATAACGTTCATCATTTATGGAAACTGGATATGGGGCCGCCGAGATTTGAACTCGAGTCACCAGCTCCCCGAGCTGGAAGGATGCCAAGCTACCCTACGGCCCCATAAAAAATATATGGATTAAAACCTTTTATAGACATCCTCCAGCATTCCCCCAGGAACCCTGGACAAGAACTGCTTCCCCACACCAAGACCCCGCATCTTACACAACCTGTAGGCTGTGTAAGCAGTGACAAGATCCTGGACAATCAACCCAGTGGAATCAAATAATGTAACATCATCATTGGCCACCCTGCCCTCCACACTGCCCGTCACCAGACCACCTAAGGAACCGCTAATATCGCTTTTGGAGATATAATCCTCCCCCAGGGGGACATTTATTTCACCGCTGTGGGAGGCCTGCTCCCAATCATCAATATAAATCCGTGCCCTTCTGAGTATAGCAGGATCCAGCTCCTGCTTGCCCTGTGCGTCCGCGCCAAATGCGTTAATATGCAACCCATCAGGAATCAAGTCAGCGGATACGACCGGCTTCCGGCTGGGGGTTAAAGAGACAAGAATATCAGCATCCTCCAATGCCTCCTCAAGACCGCAGGCCATGGAATCAGCCACACCCAGCTCTGACGCGTGATGTGCGAACTCCTCGGCCCTGCTCTCATCAAGGTCATAAACCCTCACCCTCAGTATGTTCCTCACCCTCCTGATGCACTCAAGCTGCGTAGTCGCCTGCCTGCCAGCGCCCATGAAAGCAATATTGGACGCGTCCTCCCTCGCCAGGTATTTAACCGCCACCGCCCCGGCAGCTCCAGTTCTCATGTCCGTGATAAAGGAACCGTCCATGTCCGCTAACTCCACACCAGTCACAGGATCATTCAACAAAATCTTGGCCATAACAGTAGGCAAACCAATGGAGGGATTATTTGGGTGGACGTTAACCCACTTCAGGCCGCAGACATCATGACCCAAGAAACCCTTGATCTCCCCGTACATGGCCCTGAAATCCCCATCATCCAATAAGAGATAAGACTTGGGGGGCATATTAACCCTACCCTCACCATAAGCCCTGAAGCCCTCCTCAACCGCCTCAATAACAGCATCCGCTCCAAGAACCTCCCTAACATCCTCCTCAGACAACAACAAACTCATTTTACAATTCGTGGGTCGAACCCCTGCTAAAAACTTGATTATCCCAAGTAGCTGTTTTTCTTTGGGCACAATACCCCTTTTTGGGCATGTGCACACCCTTGAAGGGTGTCGCAGCCTGCACCCCTTGAGGGGAGGTGGCTATGGACCCGTCGGGATTTGAACCCGAGGCCTCTCGCATGCCAAGCGAACGATCTACCAGGCTGATCTACGGGCCCACAATAGATAACTATTTACTATTCCAGTATTAAATCTCCTATCTCAAATTTTAAGGAGTGAATTCAATTAAGTAACCCTTAAAGCTCAAAAAGGAGGTATACATGAAATGGTTAAAGTAGCGATAAACGGGTTTGGTAGAATAGGTCGGTCGATTTTCAGGCTGGGATTCGGGAAAGCAGACATAGAGTTCATAGCAATAAACGATTTAACAGATCCTGGGACCCTGGCACATCTTCTGAAATACGACTCCGTGCACGGTAAATTCGACAGGAGTGTGGAGGCCCGGGATGAGGCATTGATAGTTGACGGCAAAGAAATCAAGGTGCTCGCGGAAAGAGACCCGGTAAACCTCCCCTGGAAGGAACTGGAGGTTGAGGTGGTTGTCGAGTCAACGGGCAGATTCAGGAAGAAAGAGGATGCATCAAAGCACCTGGAGGCTGGAGCCCGGAAGGTTTTAATCAGCGCCCCATCCAAGGGCGGGGAAATCAGCAGCGTCGTACTCGGAGTCAATGAGGACGCCCTGGACCGGGGTGATGACATAATAGACAACGCATCATGCACAACCAACTGTCTTACCCCTGTGGTTCGAGTATTAAACGACAGTTTTGGCATAAAAAAGGGTGTTATGACCACAATACACGGCTACACCTCAGACCAGAACCTTTTGGACGGTCCCCACAGCGACCTCAGGAGGGCCAGGGCTGCGGCAGTGAACATCCTCCCCACGACAACAGGAGCGGCTACGGCAACAGGTAAGGTCATACCAGAACTACAGGGCAAGCTGGATGGGATAGCTATCAGGGTCCCTGTAGCAGACGGCTCCCTTGTTGACCTGGTGGTGGAGCTGGAAAAGGAGGTTACTGTGGAGGAAGTCAACAAGGCCATGAGGGAGGCCAGCGAAGGCTACCTTAAGGACATACTAGAGTACAGCGAGGAGCCGCTGGTGAGCACAGACATCATAGGCAACAAGGCCTCAAGCATCTTCGACGCAGGGACTACGATGGTCATCGGAGGGAACATGGTTAAAGTCCTATCATGGTACGATAACGAAATCGGCTACTCGATGAGGATGGTTGACCTGCTGACCATGCTCTAGTCTTTTTTATTTATTCTCTCTTTTCTTATTTCTTTTATTATGGCTGATTTTTTGATGCAGCAGATGGACTTGTTCAGTCTCGTGTGGATAGTACTTATTTTGATGTTCCTGATCCCGGTTGTAAAGCAGAGGCTGCTGGAGGCAAGCCGGAGCAGGCTGCTGAGGCGGATAGAGAGTAAACGGGGTGCGAGGGTTATCACCATGATACACCGGCAGGAGGGACTCAGTTTTCTTGGTCTGCCTTTCGCCAGATACATGACACTCGAAGACAGCGAGCAGGTATTGAGGGCTATCAGGTTGACCCCGGATGATGCTCCAATAGACATTATACTGCACACTCCCGGGGGGCTGGTTTTGGCTGCCACGCAGATAGCGAATGCCATAAAAAAGCATCCTGCGGAGGTCAGGGTCTTGATTCCCCACTACGCCATGTCCGGTGGCACCTTGATTTCACTGGCAGCTGACAGGATAATCATGGACGAGAATGCTGTATTAGGTCCGGTGGACCCCCAGCTTGGCTCGATGATGAAAATGTATCCCGCAGCCTCCCTGTTGAGTGCTGTTGAGAGGAAGGGGGAAAAGAAGGTGGATGATGAGACCCTGATTCTAGCAGACCAGGCCAGGAAGGCAATGAAACAGCTTCACTCCCTCGTATGCAGTCTGCTGGAGGGTAAAATGAGGAAGCAGGATATAGACAACATCTGCAGTTCCCTGACTGAGGGAAAGTGGACACACGATTACCCGTTGAAGGTGGAAGACCTCAGACGGCTTAACCTTAACGTGGAAACAGGTTTACCTGGGGAGATATATCAGTTGATGAACCTCTACCCGCAGCCGATGAGGGTCTCTCCCACGGTAGAGTTCATCCACGAGCCCTACAGGAAACACCCCCCTAAAGCAACCTAAAAAAGGGCAGAGGATGATTGACTGCAATGTCGTATTCTGGCATGAACCCAATAAAAAAAAATGAAAACCCTGATCTTATATAACTCAACAACCCACGGGAACACCCGTAAACTAGCTGAGGCCTTAGCGGATGAACTGAATGCCGTAATCCAGGAGCCGGGGGGAATAGAACCCCCCGCACTCAAAGAAGCCTCCTGAAACTGGCAGACAAACTGCCTGTGGTGGGAGATAAACTCGTGTTCATATTCTCCACCAGCGGATTCAACAATTTCACAACAACCTGAGGGAAAAACTGGAGAGTAGGGGCTATAAAATCATAGGTGAATTCCACTGTAAGGGATTCCACGACGGCGGACCATTCAGGCTAGTAGGGGGAGCGGGAGAAGGGCATCCAGATGAAAAAGACCTCAAAGATGCGAGAGAGTTCGCGAAAAACATGAGAATAGCAAATGAGTTCTAGAAACAGGAAAAGTGACTTCCGGGAGTTCATACTAATGTGCCTGCTGAAGCTGGAGCCTTTGAGCTACGAGCAGCTGTGGAGGAAGTTCATGCAGATGACCTCCTCTCTTGTTCTGGGAAGCCAGTACTTTGAGGAATGGGGGGAACGCTTCGGTGATAAGGTGGAGGAGTTCATCACCAGCCTAGGCTTCAAGGCCAGAGAAAAACCAAGAAGAAGGAGGAAGATAAGGAAGAGAAAGGAGGGGATGGTGGAGGAAGACTTCCAGAGAGACATCAGGGAATTAATCAGGGAGGGATTAATCCAGGAGGCTGGGGGGGGAAAATACCAGTTAACGGATGAGGGCAGACTGAAGGCAGAGGAACACAAGAACAACATGGAGAAAGGCGCCCACGTATTCCGGACCCAGATAGTATCGCCCACGGCAGCGGCCAGGAACACAATAATAGTGGACTTCATTCTGGCGGTATTGAAGCTCACAGCAGGGTTTATCTCAGGGAGCATAGCGTTAATAGCGGACGGAGCGGATGCGGCAGCAGACACCTTCTCAGCCCTGATAGTGTGGGTTGGAATGAAGGTGGGGAAGGACCACATTGGCGCGCTAGTGATTATTTTGATGATGTTCCTCACTGGAGCAAGCATCGGCTTCGAGTCCCTGACCAAGCTGGCAGAGGCTTTAACAGCCGGGATCGAACCAATGAAGCAACCCTACCTGGTTATTGTTGTGGAATCTGTTGCCCTGATAGCTGCAGTAATATTGATGGTATACCAGAGGTATGTGGGCAAACACCATGGCAGCCTCACCCTCATATCGCAGTCAATAGACTCCAGAAACCACATCTATGTCGCCTTGGCAGTAATCACGGGAGCGGGCTTCTCCCTCCTCGGAGTCTGCTTCATTGATGCGTTGATTGGGGCATACATCGCCGTCAAGATATTACAGGACGCATTCGAGCTGCTTCAGGGGGCCTTATCTTCCATGCAAGGAGAGGAAACAGATTTCTCGAAATACAATATCCCCCTCGAGGGACACTACCACGGCTATAGGATAGAGTCCTTCCGGAACTGGATACTCTACACCATGAGAGAAGACGGCCTGAAAACCAGGGAGGAACTGATTAAATCGCTGGAAGAGGTCTACAGGCCCGAGTACGTCCCCATCCTAAGCGAGTTCAGCTTCAGCCTGGGAGAGGGATTCGACTTCAGGAAAGAATTCGATGAGCTGGTGAAGCCGTTAACGGAGAAAAAATACATCTCACGGAGGGGGGAGGAATACGCTCTGACTAGGGAAGGTGGGGAAAGAATCCACAGGGTGCTGGAGAACCTGAAATTCCACACCAACAAATAAAAATATGTTTTATAGTCTATCAACTTAAATCTTAATCAGAGATGGCTGAGAAAAAAACAAAAGAAGAGACCTATACGGAGGAATTTGAGGTAGACGGCAGCCAGGTCGTTGAAAAAGTCAAGGAACTGATTCAGGCAGGGAATGTCCGCAAAATAATAATCAGGAAACAAGACAACAAGGTGTTGATGGAGATTCCGTTAACGGCTGGCGTAGCAGTAGGTGGCATAGTCACGTATTTCGCAACGCCGCTAGCGGTCCTGGGTTTATTGGTTGCCATCATAGCGAAAGTCAAAATCCAGGTAGTGCATCCAGTAGAGAACTGATTGAACCAGACTTCATAGGTTTCATGGCCGAATCCGCCGTAAACCTCCCCAGGGAAGCGTTGGAGGGAAATGTCTTCGCAGTCTCCATCCTCCTGATTGCATTCTATATCTCCATTGTGGTAGTGAACAAACTCACTGAATACATCATCCTGTTCCTGAGGCGGGTTATATTGTTGGTGATTGTTACATTAGCCTTCTACCAGTTCACGCTCATGTTCCTCAACAAGCTTAGTGTTGAGGGAGCGACCGCAGACACACTACTATTCGGGGGGGATGGGTTGCTCATCGGAGTAGTTGTGGTATTAATTGCAGTGCATGCAGCCCTCTCATCCTTCAAGAAAACCCCTGAAGAAAACGAGGAGGTGGATGAGGAGGAACCAGAAGAGGGGGAGGGGAGGAAGAACATAAGAGCTGGATGTCGGTTAACGCCCCGAGGGAGGACAAGAAACTGGGTGTTGCAGTCGCCTACCTTATCGTGGCAGAGTTCGGGGTCATCTCCTCCAAGACCATCTCAGCCCCTGACGTGCAGGTGGGGATTGGATTCTTCATCGTGTTCATGCTAGCAGCATTATTCTTCATAAGCCAAAGCTACAGCGACATCAACAAGGGCATAAGGCATTTCATAGTGGTTTTTATACTGGGCGCAGTTTTGTCCATAGTCCTGGGACACCTCTGGGGAGGATACAGCCTGCAGGAACTCCTATCTGAGGCATAATTCATAACAGACTCGATGGTGGCTTTTGTGACCGGGATAGTAGTCAGCTTGTTCATGGGAAGCAAGTAGTTTTCGCAAGTCGAAGTTAGCCAACGACTAAGGAGGCACGTACGCCCTCTAGGGCTAGTGGCGCTTAACAATACTATTTTAGAAAGTATCTGTTTTCTTTGGGATACACCCGAGCTTTGCTCGGTGTACACACCCTAAATTGGTGTCGTAGCTTACTACTTCGTGGCATACCTGTAGGGTATGTGGCATACCTTAGAGGTATGACACGTATCTGAAGCAAAGCTTCAGCCACATGGCGTGTGTCTGACTGAAAGTCAGCCACATCTTTTACAAAAGAAAGGGGTAGCGCCGAGGTTGGGATTTGAACCCAAGCTCCCCAGGGGGGAACAAACTTAGCAGGCTTGCGCGTTAAGCCAGACTCCGCCACCTCGGCATAATGGATTAAGGTGTTTAGTATATGGGTTTTTTTATTTATTACCCCACTTTTTGGGATACGTGCCTTCCCGCATTATAACACGTTCAAGGGCCAAGACCTTACCCTTATCCATGGCCATGATATCCTGGCTTGAATAAAGACTCCGCCCTAAGGCAACGAGCTCGCTTTTGAGACTCAAAACAGCCACTAAATCATCCACATCTATCCCTGATGCTAACTTCGAGATTCCTGGAGCATACACTGGGGCGCCATGGCAGATAGCGTCAATTGCATTATCATTAACCCAGAGTTTTTTCAGATGTGAGACACCATCCTCCATAGGGTAAACCACAGACCTCATGTATCTCTCATCTCCACTCTCCTTGTAGAACTCGAAGGCATCCTTGAGGTCGTGTAAGGTCACAGAATCATCCTCCGTGAAGGGGCCGGAGCGGATGCGCCTTAATTCCTTCATACTAGCACCGGAGCCCAGTATCAGACCAGCATCATGGCAGAGCTTCCGTATGTAGGTGCCTGCCTCACAGTCAACCCTGAACAACACATCCCTACCATTAACCTCAAAAATCTCCAGTTCATAGATCTCCCTCTTCCTAAGCTGTATCTTGACCGCAGACTTCAGGGGAGGGGTCTGGTAAAGTACACCCTGAAGATGCTGTAATGTCTCCCTGATTCTGTCTTCCGGAACATCAGAATGCAATCGCATGAAGGTTATGTACTCCTTACCTGAGGATAATAAAATTCTGAGCAGCTTGGTTGAATCCAATAAACCAATCGGCAACACCCCAGAAACCTTAGGATCAAGGGTTCCGGAGTGACCTGCCTTCCCTATCCCCAATATGCCCTTAACCCAGGAAACCACCTGATGGCTTGTAGGTCCAGCCGGCTTATCCAGGATCACAAAACCCATCCTCAAGTGCTCGTCTATAGACCTATCCTCCGGAGAGCAACCAAAGCGTGGGTCTGTTTCAGACTCTTGCTTAACCAGGATATCATCTGAGTTATGGGGATTCATCTTCCTCCCTAAAAGCCTTCCTTTTCAAGGGCTTTGACTATGGTTTCCGTCTTAGATCCCTTCCTGATTTTCAAAACAACAGGAAGCGGCTCAAGATGTCTGATGCTTACTTCACCACGCTTGACTTTTTTACCATCTACCATAACCTTATTTCCTTCAGGCTCCTTAAGAACAACACAATAGTCTCCTGCATCCCTGCCCCGCACCTTCCTGCAAACCCTGCCTTTTTCAAGAATCATTTTATACCTCAATTCACTTCATGGGCCCGACGGGATTCGAACCCGCGACCACTCGGTTAAAAGCCGAGTGCTCTACCAGACTGAGCTACAGGCCCAATAAATCAGGTAGGATATTTTTAGGGAATTCAGATATAAAAATCTAGCCCCTAATCCTTCTCCCCTGCACGAGCAAGAGTCGGCTTTCTGGGTTTCTTGATCAATTTAAGAATAACCATGATTACAGCAATACCCACTATAATCACAACAACACCAGCTACGATAATGATAAGGCCCGAGTCCCCTAATAAGCCTTTATTGGGCTGTGTTGTCGTTGTCGTGGATGATGTTGATGTTGTTGTTGTCGTGGATGATGTTGATGTTGTTGTTGTCGTGGATGATGTTGATGTTGTTGTTGTCGTGGATGATGTTGTGGTTGTGGTTGCGCTGAAGAAGTCGATTATGTCATCGCCGTTGGAGTCTGCTCTCGAGCCGAAGACATATAACCCCCCCTTCTGTGAGGCTGCTATAATCTCGGCTTTACCATCGCGGTTTAGATCTGCTACAGCAAGACCGGAGTCTAGCATTCCATCAACCCTGTGATGCCATATTGCGTAAGCTGTGTTGTTGAGTATATACACCACCCCCGCCTGGGAGCCGAATACCATCTCCAGATTACCGTCGCCGTCGAGATCAGCTAACACAATAGGGGTTGTCTTTGGTACGCTGTAACGCCATATAGTATCCCCCGAGAGATTGTGCAGAATTAAATGTTTGAGATCAATCGGCAGCCCCCCCGCCGTAGGCTTCAGGTTTATCTCAGCCCCCTCCGGGAACAAATACCTGTTTGTTTCAGCAATCGAGGTTCTGTACCATCCCACAAATTCTGTTCCATTATCATTGTTCATATCTCCAAAGGAGGGGGGTGGATAATTCCCTCCGATAAACTGGCCCTCATATATGGCATGTGAACTGCTTGTCTTTGGCAAATCAGATACCACCGGGCTTCCGTTAAAGCTCAGGGTATATTCTCCCATCAAAACCTCCTTCACACCATCACCCGTAACATCCAGGAATTCAACAGGGTCTGCTACCATCGCCTGATCGGTCCTGTATTTCCACAAAAACCCTCCCAAGTAGTTCAGGAGCACTATCTCCCGGTTACGGGAGCCGAATGCTATTTCACCATAGCCATCTCCGTTAAGGTCTGTGGCACCGATTGGAGCAACGATACCACCTAACGTCGAGTAGTTCCAAAGCTGCCTACCCGAGAAATCGAATACGTAAAGCATACCATTCTCGCTGCCCACCATAACCTCCAGGAAGCCGTCGTTGTTTATGTCGTAGGCAACCGGGTTGGTAAGAGACGCGTTGGCTGAATAATTCCAGAGAGAGCCTAATTCCCCGATATCCATCCGGGAATCTATTGGAGAATAACCTGTGTTGTTGAAGTCATGCTGGAATACACCCCAAGAGGTGGCAGATAAATTCCAGGAAAAACATAATATTAACCCAATCAAAAAAAATCTTTTTTTCATTATCTTAAACATGGAAACACAACATTATATCAAATAAGTACATAAAACACATTCACATAAATTATTAAGTATTGATACATATATGATGGAGTTAATGGAATATATCCTGATGGGGATCTTGCAGGGCGTGACAGAGTGGCTTCCAGTCAGCAGCACCGGACAGAGCATGCTTGCCTTAATCTCTGTACTGCAGGCGAGCCCGGAAACAGCACTGAAGTTTGCCATATACCTGCACATCGGGACCATGCTGGCTGTCCTTGTAAGGTTCAGGAAAGAGGTTAAACACATTCTCACTTCGCTGCCCAAGAGGGGGGAAGATAAAATCACATCCTATCTTATTGTTTCCACAATAGTTACCGGCCTGGTGGGGGTGCCAGTATATCTCCTGATGAAGCAGTCCCTGGGGATTCTGGCAGAGCAGGGGGAGCTGGTGACTGCATTAATTGGGGTATTCCTAGTATTGACCGGCTTCTCCATACACCTCTCCCATAACAAAGTTGGTTTACGGCAGATAGAGAACATAACCCTCAGGGATATGGTGGTGGGGGGTATGGCGCAGGGTTTCGCCATAATCCCGGGCGTATCCAGGTCAGGTATAACGACAGCAACTCTGTTGTTTCTGGGGCTGAAACAGGATACCGCCTTAAAACTCTCTTTTCTCATGTCGGTTCCCGCCGTTCTGGGGGCTGTAGCGTTAGACCTGCTCCAGGGGGATTTTCTTGTCTACGACTTCACAGGATTAATTACTGCCGTGTTCACATCATTTATTGTGGGCTACGCTACCATGGACATTCTTATCCGGTTCTCAAGAAGGATACGGTTTGATGTGTTCTGCGTTTTTTTCGGCTTGATTGCGGTGGTCGTTTCCATGGTGGGTGTACTATGAAAACAAGGGTTGTGTGGGAATGGGAGAGGAAGAAACTGGTTGATTCACTAATCTCGAAAGGCTACCTGAGTGACGAGAAAGTGAAGGGGGCGATGCTATCTGTTCCCAGACACGAGTTCATACCTCAAGAGATGAGAATGCATGCCTACAGGGACACGCCCCTGACTATCGGCTCAGGGCAGACTATCTCAGCACCGCATATGGTCGCCATCATGACCGGGGAGCTTGGTGCAAGAATAGATAGCAGGATACTGGAGGTTGGCGCCGGCAGCGGATACCAGGCTGCGGTGTTGGCTGAGATAGCAACCGAGGGGGAAGTGGTTACGCTGGAGAGAATCAAGGAACTTGCTGATTACGCCAGAATGAACCTTGAAAGACTAGGCTATGCGAACGTGGAGGTTATACATGCCGAAGGAACCCAGGGTTACAGGGAGAAAGCCCCATATGACCTGATTATTGTCACAGCAGCTGCTCCAAGGATTCCCAAGGCATTAATCGAACAGCTCAAAGAGGGGGGCAGGATGCTTATACCTGTGGGGGGGAAACTGATGCAGACCCTGATGCTGGTGGAGAAAAAAAAGGGTGTGGTGGTGAAAAAAGAGATATGTGGCTGCGTCTTTGTGCCCCTGATAGGGGAAGACGGATGGTAGATTCAACCCTCAACTCTTTTACCATGCTCCTGTGGAATAATCTTTTTCCCACCACCAAACTCCTTATCCAACTCTAATCCCTTATAGAGGCGGTCCAGGTAGACTGCGAGGGCAGCTACCTCTGAGTGCGGTTGGTTTCCTACGGCTATGTTATAGTCTGCCAGCTGATAGACTTCGGAGGGGACTTTCTTCCCGCCTAAAACCACCAGCTTGTCCCTGTTCCCTGACAAAGCCAGCTCCGGTGCCTTGTTTATGTTGATGCCGTACATGGTTAAATGTATAGAGTCCCCATCGAAATCCCTGATGTATTTACGCCAGTCGATGGTTGAGCTAACAGTGAATGAACCACCCCATTCAGACACTACCTGCTGGATGCTATCCTCGACGTGGGGGTCGTGGACGTCCATGACCAGCTTATCAGCACCGAAGGCCCTGGACACCAGGCCAAGGTGTGTGCTGATGCGCTTGTCTCTCGCGAACCGGTGACCTAACCGCAGGACTTCAATTCTCATCTTTATCCAGTAGCCCCCTAGCAGCCAGTAACCCTGTAGCGGCAGCATTAACGATATCCCTGCTTAAACCAGCCCCGTCTCCGGCGACAAACAAGCCCCCTAAACTAGACTGCATTCTCGCGTCAACACTTACCTGGGTGGCATAGAACTTGATTTCGGGAGCATAAAGCAGCGTGGAGTCGGAATAAACACCCGGGATGATTTCATTCAGTTTCTTCAGGCCCTCAATCAGGTCCATGACGATTCTGTGAGGCAATGCCATTGAGATGTCTCCCGGGGTAACATCGGTGAATGTGGGCTGAATGCGGTTGCTTTCAATCCGGCCGTTATGTGAGCGCCTGCCCCTCCTCAGGTCACCCAGCCTCTGGAGTATCGGCTTCCCTCCCCCTATGGTGGTGGAAAGCTTGGCAATAGACATCCCGTACTCGATTGTATCCTCCAGCGGTTCGGTTAACTCCACCCTCACAAGGAATGCGAAGTTGGTGTTCTCTGAGTCTTTTTTTATGAACGAGTGCCCGTTGACTCCAACTACGCCGTCATAGTTTTCCTTGACCACGAAACCCCTGTGGTTGGTGCAGAAGGTTCTCACAAAGTCATCATATCTCTCGCTTCTGATATGGAACTTCGGGTCCCTGTTGATTTCTATGATGTCGTCCATGACTATGGCGGGGACCTCCACCCTGACGCCGACGTCAATCCCGGAAAATTTTGCATTAATCTCGTGTCTTTGCACGAGGGAATTAAACCATGAAGCCCCATATCGTCCCGGAGCAGCCAGCACGTATATCCCTTTGATTTTTCTCCCACCTCCTAGGACAACACCCTTGCAGGTGCCTTCTTCAATCAATAAATCATCAACCTTTGTCTCCAGCATGAACTCAACACCCTCTCCCAGGAGATAGTCCCTGAACCTGGCTATCACCTTAGGGCTCTCATCAGTGCCTATGTGTCTCTGGGGAATATCCACAAAGCTTACCCCAACCGATGCGGCCTTCTTTTTTAGGTTGTGGATTGCCTCCTCGTCTACTCCATAGAGTCTATTAGGGCAGCCGAATTCAAGGAATATCTTATCCACTCTACCTATCAGGTCAAGGGCTTCTTTCTGGTTGCTGGTGAAATCAGCCAGGTTCCCTCCAATGTCCGGTCTCAGGTTGAGTGTGCCATCGCTGTAGGTTCCGGTACCCCCCACACCACACATTATGTCGCAGGGAACGCAGTTCACGCACACGCCGGTCTCCTCCATCGGGCATTTCCTGTCCTCTATATCCCTGCCCTCGTCAATCAATAGAATAGAGCCATTGAATTCATTCTTAACCAGCTCGTATGCAGCGAACATGCCGGCAGGACCTGCCCCAACAATCACCACATCATAATGTTCCTTTGCCACAGTAATTCAATAGAGTATACTAGCTTAAATATCTACCTTATACCTTGGGTATTATTATCCTGCCTTCATCGTCGCCGACCTCCTCCGTAGAGTTTTTGAGGTGGAGAAAGGCGGTTATCGCAGAGAACACAGCATCTAATTCATCCCTGGAGAGGAATCTTTTCTCAATATCCCCGCTTAACCCGGAGGATAGGAGGTTTTTCTGCACCACCTGGTTGTCCCGGTCATAGAAGCCGAGGATTTTAGCTGATGCTATTGCATAGACCTCAATCAACCTGAATCCCTCCCTGCTCAAGTCCTCAGCCAGCGAAGAACCCCTGCGGGCCAAAACCTCCATACCCCTCAGGGTCACTGGAAGAGCACCATATCTCGATAACTCCGCATCACATCCTCTATTCCTGCCGTTATAGATTAAGGGAGCGTCCACGGCAGTTAACTCAGGATGCACCTTCTTAAGGTTGTCCATGATCTCCTGGTTAGAGTGCAGTACCCTCAGGGAAACATGTTTCACGTCCCCATCAACCGATAGTATGCAGAAACCTGAGTCATTTTCCGGGTTACCGGCTAAACATGAGATTCCACGAAAAATACCTTAAAGCTAGGGAAGAGAGGGAAAGCATTCTCTGTATTGGATTAGACCCAGCCCTCAAAGAGCAAAGGAAGCATGAGGTTATACCCGAAAAATACGGGGACGACCTTCTGGGATTCTGCCTGGATATCATAGATAAGACGGCAGAGCATGCGTGTGCCTTCAAGATAAACAGCCAGTATGTCTTGTTCAAGCTTACCTTGGATGAGTTGATGCTACTGAATCAGGTCGTAAGAGACAAGGGCTGTCTGTCTATACTGGACCACAAGCTGGGGGATATCAACGAATCAAACAATTCTGCTTTCTATTGGATAAAGAAGGCAGGTTTTGATGCACTCACATATAATCCATACTCGGGGAATCTACGGGATGCGGCAGATGACGCGCACCACCACGATCTTGGGTTGTTTGTTCTAACATTAATGTCCAACCCCCAGGCGGAATGGATACAAAAGGATGCTCCAGACGACCAGCCTCCCCTATATGAGCGAATAGCTAGGGAAGCAGGTCGCTCAAAAGCGGACGGGGTTGTTGTTGGAACAACAGATCATGTGAAAAACATTGACCTGAAAAGGATAAAGGTCGCCTCCAGAGATGAAACAATCTACCTCTGCCCGGGTGTAGGTAAACAGCAGGGGGCTATGGGAAAAATATTTAATGCTCTGGGAGATAACCTGCTGGTGAATGTGGGGCGGGCGATTATATACGATCAACATCCTGGAGAGAAAGCAAATGGGTATAGGAAGCTTTTTGAGAAGTAGGTGGGAACTCAAGCAGGTCATTGTGGTGAGAAATGATCTGAAGATGAGCAGGGGCAAGACGGCAGCGCAGGTAGCGCACGCCTCACTGTCGGCTGCTGAGAAAAGCAGCTGGAAAAAGAAATGGCTCTCCCAGGGACAGAAGAAAAGCGTTCTCGGCTGCAAAGACTTGGATGAGCTTAGAGTAATCCATCAACAGGCAAGAGAATCCAACCTCCCAGCCGCGTTAATAACAGACCAGGGGAGGACTGAACTGGCGGAGGGGACAACGACCTGTCTTGGTATTGGTCCAGCCCCCGAGGAAGACATAGACAAAATCACAGGAGAACTTAAACTATTGTAAAAAAATGAAGACCAAGAAACTAACGTATTATCTCTTTTTGCTGCTTATTCTTATAGGATTGATGATAGCCCTGGATTTCTTCCTGAAGGCAGAGGGAGGTACCCTGGACGAATACGTGGATAGCGTCAAGGGGCAATATCTTACTTATCTTCCGAGGGTGATAGGGACATTGATTGTGTTGTTCATGGCCAAGATTTTCATAGACATAATCAGCGCTGGAATGATGGGTTTCCTGGACAAGATGGGAGATCGGGGCCTGGAGATTATGCGGATATACAGGTACGCTATGTGGGCTCTCACACTTATCCTGGCGATGTCCATACTCATAGAGGATTTAAGCACCTTCGTGATGTCCATGGGTTTAATCGGTTTCGGTTTGACCTTCGCTTTACAAACCCCGATAAGCTGCTTTGTGGCCTGGCTGATGATTATGATGAACAAGCCGTATCGGATAAATGATAGAATAAGTGTGGGCAAACGTCTGGAAGGTGATGTCGTGGAAATTACCATATTCTACACTCTGCTGAGGGAGGTTAAATCTGGTGGGGCGGAGGTGACCGGCAGACTTATCACATTCCCCAACAACGTCATCCTCACCGAAGAGATAGTGAACTACACGCTGGACGTGGAATACATCTGGGATGAGATAAACGTCTCCGTGACCTACGAAAGTGATAGGTTGCTTGCTGAGAAAACAGCCTACGAGTGCGCAAATGAGGTAATCGGAGATATAATGAAGAACGGGGCCGAGGCTATGAGAAAGATTTCAAGGAAGAGGAGGAGTGCTATAAGCAGGGGCCTCACCAGGTCCATAGCAGACAAGCCCCAGATCAGGGTCGAGCTCGCTGATTCAGCTTTCATAGTAGGGGTCAGGTACATCACCCTTGCCAGAAACAGGCGAAAGCTGAGAACCAAAATCTACCAGAAAATACTGGACAGCTTCCGGGAAAAAGACAGTATAGGAATAGCCTACCCGCACATGGAAGTAATACGTCACAAAGAAAAATCAACAACTCCCCCCTAAAGGGCGGAGCATGACTTACAAAGTCAGTAAGATAGGTATTCATCTGTCCCCTAGAGGGGACAGTATTCTGCCGACTTTGTAATAAAAGAGGTCAGCCTACCTCCATGAAGGAGCCTACATCCGGTAAATCATCGTAGTTATCATCGTCGCCTTCGTCTTCATCGTGTTTTCTCCCGTATCCTGGATTGGCTTGAAGTATCTTACACATTTTTACCGCTGCCTCAACAGCCCTTTTAGCATACTCCACTCTTTCATGGGCCTCCAGGCGGCTCATGCCTGGTCCAGCAATACCTAACCCAACCGGTTTCTCGTATTCCAGCGAGAGATCCGAGATTTTCCTGCTGGCGTGCTGTGCCACAATCTCGTCGTGCTGGGTTTTCCCTTCGATAACAGCCCCTAAGGCAACCACTCCATTGATATCTTCCTTTTCCAGCATCCTCTTAACAGCCAGGGGCATGTCGAATACTCCTGGAACCCTGATCAATGAGACAACACTAGCGTTAAGAAAGCGGGCATGTTCTTTCGCTAACTCAACCATCGCATATGTTATCTCATAATTGAATTCCGCAGCAACAATACCTAACCGGATTCTTGTCATTTTTTGTTGTATACGAAAGTATGAAGTTAAAAATTTCCTCTGGAATTTTTTTTATCTAATCAAGATATATGAGGAAACTACTATAAATACGACAATTAAACGGTATTTATGGTGGCCTATTCAGTAATATTATACCTGAGATGATAATTATTGTCGGAGCAAATGAGATTGGGGTGAATGTGGCGGTTAGGCTTCTGAAGGCGGCTATGGATGTAATCATACTGGAACAGAACGAGGTTCTGGCTAAGAGAGTATCTGCGGAATATGATTTCCCGGTCATTACTGGGGATGCCACCAGACCTCAGGTGTTGAAGAACATCGGAGTGGATAAGGTGGATACTGTTGTGGCATTAACAAGCTCTGATGAGAAAAACCTGATGACCTGTCTCTACGCTAAAAAACTGGGTGCCAGAAGGGGCATAGCTAAAGTCAACAAGTCCGAGAACCAGCGGATGTTCATGGAGCTGGGAATTGATGTCGCAGTCGCTCCATCGCTTGTGCTTTCACATTTCTTTGACACAGCGGTTTACGGGTATACTATTGTGGGAACCGAGAAATTCGAGTCAATTTTCGTTGAGATACCAATATTTCACCAGGGAATGCAATTAGAGTCTCTTAAGAATCATAAAGCAAAGATTGTATCAATATATCGGGAAGAAGATTATTTCACGCCCTGCGAGAGTGATGAGATCCTGCCCAGGGACATTCTGGTTATCGTTGGGAGCAGGGAGGACTGCAGGAATCTGGCGATAGAAATACTTGGATGATACCATGAACTTGCTTTTACTTTTCCTGATAATTCTGGGAGCTGCCTTCATCGCGCCGGTTATTACAAAAAAGATACATGTCCCCGAGGTAACTGGCATAATAGTATTCGGCATAATTCTTGGAGGATATGGTCTGATGCCGGCAATAGGCCACCCGGAATATGCCATAATTGCAGTCAACAGGGGGGGTGCGCCGCTTTCCTCCGTGGATGTTGATGAACTCAATGATACGCAGTTGAAGTTCGGGGAGATGCTGAATGAACTGGCTAACCTGGGTCTGATCTTTCTTATGTTTCTAGCCGGCCTTGAGATGGACTTAAAGCAGGTAAAGGACGATTTGAAGGAGACGGTGATGCTCGGTTTAATGACCTTTATCGTTCCATTCATTTCAGGTTTTTTGCTGGCTGAGTTCTTTCAGCTGGGGTTTAATGTATCTCTCCTGGTTGGAGTAATACTCTCAACGACATCTATTGGGGTGGTATTGCCCGTACTCAAAAAACTCGAGTTGATACGCACGCGGATAGGTAGTCTGGTGATTGGTTCAGCGACTATAGACGATGTTTTGAGCATGATTTCGTTAGCTGTTTTATTGAAACTGTTTTTATCTCCTGCAGGTGGTCAGGGCATAGTCCAGTTTATTATCATAATAGCCTTGTTTTTCATATCAGCCTTTTATCTTACCCCTAAGTTCGCCGAGTTACTACTTAACCGGCCTAAGATGATGGTTTCCATTGAGGCAGAAACCCGGTTTATGATCATTGTCATGTTGTTCATCGTGCTCATCTCAGAGGAGCTGCAACTCCACGGCATAGTTGGGGCATTCCTGGCTGGGCTGGCTTTCTCGGAGTCGGTGAAAACCGGCTGGTTTATTGAGAAAATAAACGCCATAGGCTATGGTTTCTTCATACCGATATTCTTTTTCATGGTCGGTGCCAAGACAGATCTTGGGGTGTTCTTCCTTCTGCAGGAGAAGCTGATATTCGCTCTCTTCCTGATTATCGTGGCTATACTTTCCAAGTTTGTTGGAGCATTCATCGTGGGTAAACTCATCGGGTTAGGTAACAAAGAAATCATAGGTATCTCTTTTTCCATGATAACTAGGCTGGCTGTTGGTTTAGCGGCTGCGAATGTGGCCTTGGAGAATGGGCTGATTGATACATCAATATTCTCCTCTTTTGTGTTGCTGGCTACATTAACTACCTTGATGACCCCTCCCTTAACGAGGATGTTTCTCCATAGGGAGGATAAGATTGAGGGTGTTATGTTTCGGGGGAATGAAAAATAAAGGTTTTTTTTAAACGGTAAAGAGAAAGTATCTCGTGGCTTCCTTTCAGGTGGATGATCCCTAGGTTTTTTGTTTCTCCTCTAGCACGGTTACTCGATTCTCCATCTCATTTATTCTGGCTTCTATTTCTATAAGCCGTTTCTGCTGGTCCCGGACTATTTCGCGGAAGCTTTCCTCGTCCAGCTTTCTTTTACGGAACTTGAACTGCGCCAGCTTCATCATCTCCTCAACGCTTTTTTTCTCGTCCTGCAGTCTCTTCAACTCCATACCGTAGTCCTCGGAGGGGGGTGGCAGCAGGGATTCTGTTTTGTTTTTACCTCTCAGGAACCTCTGAATCAGAAGCATTAATACGATAAAAAACAGGATGATTATGAACCCAGCCAGCAGAAGAATGATGATGGATGAGTCGTCTCCTTTGTTTTTATCATCTGTTACTGGCTCATTTTGGCATTCATCAACCCTGAAAGCGCATTTCTGGCTGCAGCACACTCCATACAGGTTGTATTCGTCGGCAATTTCTGCGGGTATCTCACATCTTTTGTTGTCTGGTATGCCTAGGCAGGACAGGACCTCAATTCTCTCCTGCAGGTCAGATACTGAAACAGTATCCTCTGCATATGCAGGTTTTGGTTCAGGTTCAACATGTCCGATTTCTGTTCCAGGCTTAATCTTGTCGAATATTGGTTCAGATATAATCTCGTCACAGTCTCTTATCCCGAAGTAACACATGCTGTCACAGCATCGTCCCTCAAGCGTATTCCCTCTATCGCTGATGATGCATTTCTCGTTTTGTTCCTTGCTAAAGCATAGCATTTCTTTGACGATGTTGGCTACGGGCTCCAGATCTGGGGGTTGTTCCTCTCTACAGTTACTCACCTCTCTTTTGCATTTACCGTCGCAGCACACTCCCCTGATATTGTCTTTTAGGGGTTCTGCCACATTACATCTCTCTCCTCTCTTAACTCCTTCACAGAATCTCTTCAGCAGGTAGTCTTCCAGCATGTTGTCGTAGAATTTATAGTCTAGCATAGCGTTGTTGTTTGAGGCGTACGCGCTGGACAACAGACATGCTACGGCTAATGCAAGGATTGTTTTTTTCATCTCAACTTGTTAACTTATTTCTTCTTGCTACTATTTAATCTTTATTGTCTCCCACGTAATCATTTAACATGAACAAGTATGTGATCCGGGGTCTTAAGAAGCTTTTCAGTCTGACGAAGACAAAAAACCGGCTGGCAGTAGATCATGGCACCATTGAAACTAAACCCACTCCTATTCCTCTCGTGAAATATTTGTCTGGGGAGAGCATTGACTCCGTTCAGGGATGTATTGATTATGCTGGGGAATTAAGGGATAATGTTAAACTGAATAATCCGGAGAGTATTGCATCCACCACCCTGCAGTTGATGGACATAATCGAGGGTGTGAAGTATGGTTTCGAGCCCCCTGAGTTGATGGCAAACATTAACCCCTTAAGGTTCCAGATTCTGGAGAGTAAAGCGATAAAAGAGGATGAAATAGTTAATCTGTTGATTATGACCGAGTCCGCTTCCGAGGGCTTGAATCTCTACGTGGGATCCAACCCCCCTAAGGGAACGCTTTATTTAAGCGGTGTGCCCACATCTATTGCGGTATTTGTTGATTACGCGTTTTGTTCGAATTATTTCTCCAAGGGTCTTTTTTTGCGTAACGTGTCTTCTGTTTTGGGCAGGCAGACGTTGATCAATAACGTCATACACTTTTCTCTTGGTGTTTATGGGGCGAAGATGTATCATGAAAGGAGTGTATTGCCTGGTGATTGAGCTGAAGGGGGGCATGGATGTCTCTGTGGGTTGTCTTGGTGTTCTGGGATTCCGTAAGGGATTCTATGTATATGTTGGCTCTGCATTGAATTCTTTGGAGTCTAGGGTGGGGCGGCATTTACGTGTAGAGAAAAAGAGGTTCTGGCATATCGACTACCTTTTAGAGCATGCGGTGGTGGTTGATGTTGTGTATGCTGAATCATCCGGGAGGGTGGAGTGCGGTATTGCGGAAAGGATTAACCGGAAACTTATGCCTATACCTGGATTCGGCTGCAGCGACTGCGGTTGCGGTTCACATCTATTCTATTCTTCCGGAATTGAAGAGGCTAAAGAGGCGATTAAGGAAGCATTCACTGGTGTGGGATTAAAACCCCAAACCACTATATTTAAAGCCTCATTATAGATAGTTTATTCGCAGGATGAAGCTTAAAGCGGGCATTATCGGGGCCACCGGCATGGTGGGTCAGCGTTTTATTGAGTTGCTAAGGGACCATCCTTTTTTCGAGGTCTCGGCTTTGATGGCATCTGAGCGTAGCGCGGGCAAGAAATACGGGGAAGCTGCTTCATGGTATCTTACCAGCCCCATACCAGAGGATATATCAGAGATGGAGGTGCAGTTAATCGACACCAAGGCAGCTGAGGAAAACGGTGTCGATATTATTTTCTCGGCTATTCCTTCGTCTATTGCCAGGGAGGTGGAGGGGTCTTTCGCAAAGAATTATCCTGTGTTCTCGAACACAGCCACCTATCGGATGGAGGGGGACATACCGCTTCTTGTGCCGGAGGTGAACCCGGAACACTTCAGTCTCATTGATTTCCAGAGAAAAAACAGGGGGTGGGGTGGTTTCATCGCAACCAACCCTAATTGCTCAACCATCGGCTTGGTTATTCCATTAAAACCGTTATACGATAGTTTAGGCATCAAATCAGTTAACGTTGCCACCATGCAGGCCTTATCTGGGGCGGGATACTCTGGTGTGCCCTCGATGGCTGTCTTAGATAACATGCTCCCCTACATTGGGGGCGAGGAGGGTAAGCTGGAGTCCGAGCCCGCTAAGATTCTAGGGGAGTTGGATGGTAGCAATATCGAATATGCTGGTTTCCCAATATTCGCTTCCTGCAACAGGGTGATGGTCCGAGACGGCCATACTGAGTCTGTTTTTATAGAGCTAGAAAATGATTTCTCGGTTGATGAGGTAAGGGATGTGTTATCTTCCTTCAGGGGTCTGCCGCAGGAGCTTAAGCTGCCGTCCGCCCCAGAGAATCCCATAGTGGTATTCGAAAGCGAGGATAGGCCGCAGCCCTTCTTCGACCGCAACCTGGGGGGTGGTATGAGTGTTTCTGTGGGGCGGATTAGAAAGCAAGATGAGAGGAAACTCAAGTTCACTTGCCTGAGCCACAACACCATCAGGGGTGCTGCCGGTGCGAGCATCCTGAACGCGGAGCTGGCCCTAAAGAAGGAAATAATCTAGTGTTTTTTCTCTATGGCGGGGGAGATATATAATCTCTCACATATAATTAACCCATAAAATGGACGATATTGACTGGAAAATCCTTGAGCTGCTGGGAGATGATGCGAGAATCCCTGTAAAGGATATGGCAACCATGCTGGAGCTGGGGGGGAAGGAGATAAGTGACAGAGTCAAGAAACTTAAAAAGAGGAAAATCATCAGGGGATTCAAGACCAGCGTAAACTGGAAGAAGGCCGGCAAACGCATGGCTTCCGCTATCATTCAGGTTAAGGTTACTCCACAGGAGAGATCTGGTTTCTCAGCTATCTGCAAGGAGATATCCAAGGACCATAGAGTGAAGGATGTATTGGTTGTTACTGGAGAATATGATTTGATTATTTTCGTGGAGGGTGGGGACATGGAGGATTTAAGCAATTTCGTTACGGAGAAGCTAGCCCCCAAAAGGGATGTCACTGGAACGTACACCCACATGGTCCTGGAGGAATACAAAAGAGATGGAGTGGAGTGCTTTGACGAGGAAAACAAGAGACTGAAGGTCAGCTTATAATTCTGTAAAGATGATATCCAAGAGAGTGAGGGATTTTCCTTTTTCAGGGATACGGGAGTTTTTCGAGCTCGTGCAGAAAGCAGAGGATGTGATCAGCCTGGGGGTTGGTGAGCCTGATTTCCCCACACCCGAGCACATCAAGGATGCCGGAATCAGGGCGATAGAAAACAACCACACATCCTATACATCA
Organism: Candidatus Altarchaeales archaeon ex4484_2; assembly: GCA_002254565.1. Taxonomy (GTDB): domain Archaea; phylum Altiarchaeota; class Altiarchaeia; order IMC4; family QMZM01; genus EX4484-2. The sequence goes on from NJEG01000032.1 coordinate 23,568, forward strand.
AACTATGGCCTGCCTGAGCTTAGGGAGTCTATTGCCGCTAAACTGAGGGAACAGAATAATGTCGAAGTCGACCCCGAAACAGAGGTCCTCATAACTTCCGGGGTGAGCGAGGCACTTGATTTAGCCCTGCGCGCAATAATCAACCCGGGGGATGAGGTCATCATACACGAGCCGTCTTATGTGTCCTATAGGGCTAGCATCTGGTTCTCTGGCGGCAGCCCTGTTGAGGTTTCAACCAGAGAGGATAACGGTTTCAGGGTTCAGCCGGAGGATTTAAGGGATGCGATATCAGATAAGACGAAGGCCTTGCTTATTGCATCACCCAACAATCCCACAGGTTCTGTGTTGAGGAGAAGGGATTTGGAGGAAATCAGCGATATCGCAGTAGAAAACGATCTCCTGGTTTTATCGGATGAAATCTATGAATACATGATATACGACAAAGAGAAACACTACTCTATCGGCTCCCTGAACGGTATGGGAGATAGGACTATCACCCTGAACGGCTATTCAAAGGCCTTCTCCTGTACCGGTTGGCGCATGGGTTATGCGGCCGGCAGGAAGGACTACATAGAGTCTATGATGAAGATTCACCAGTACACGATGCTCTGCGCTCCATCCATAGCCCAGTACGCCCTACTTACCGCCTTCGAGCATATGGATAGTGTTGAGAGGATGGTGCGCAGCTATGACACAAGACGAAGGCTTTTGGTGGATGGGCTGAATTCCCTGCCTGATGTCTCCTGCATTAAACCGAAGGGTGCGTTTTATGCATTCCCCAACATAACGAAAACGGGATTCTCATCCAGGGAGTTCGCTGAGAAACTCTTAGCTGATGCGGGGGTTGCTGTGGTCCCCGGCGATACATTCGGCGCATCAGGGGAGGGTTATGTCAGATGCTGTTACGCCGCCTCCAGGGAGGACTTATCCGAGGCTTTGGAGAGGATGGATTCTTTCCTTACGAAACAAAAATGAATGCTGAAGATAAATGGATTAAGCGTTGGAGGGATGATGACATTTTCAAGGCTGAGCCTGATCCCGAAAAGAAAAAATTTTTTTTAACCGTCGCCTACCCGTACCCCTCAGGTTCAATGCACGTGGGCCACGGCCGCACATATACCGTTCCTGACGTAATAGCACGCTTCAAGCGGATGCAAGGATTTAATGTCCTTTTCCCGATGGCATGGCACGTCACCGGCAGCCCGGTTCTGGGTATCGCTGAACGCATCAAGATAGGGGACCCTAAAACTCTGAAAATCTACGGCGACCTCTACAGGGTCCCTGAGAAAAAGCTTGAATCGTTCAGGGAGCCTCTGAATATAGTAAACTATTTCTCCAAAGAATACAGGGAGAATATGACCCGCCTTGGTTATTCCATCGACTGGAGCAGGCAGTTTCTGACCACAACACCCCAGTATAGCAGGTTCATTACCTGGCAGTTTCTCTCCTTAAGAGACAAGGGCTTGGTTGGGAAGGGCGAGCATCCGGTCCGCTATTGCCCGAGATGCGATAACCCCGTAGGCGACCATGACCTGATGGGGGGGGAAAGCGCTTCAATTAACGAGTTCACTGTAGTGAAGTTCAGAGTCGATGATCTAATACTTCCTGCCGCTACCCTTCGCCCTGAGACCGTTTTCGGGGTGACGAACATGTGGCTTAACCCCCAAGTCACCTACCTTAAGGTGCTGGTTGACGGTGAAGAGTGGCTTTTGAGCAGGGAGGCCTTTGAGAAGATGAGAGACTGCGGCCGTGATGTCAAAAAACTAGGTGAGGTATCCGGTGAGGAACTTATTGGCAGGGATTGCATTAACCCGGTAAACAATGAGTCTATTCCGATCCTGGCGGCGAGTTTTGTTGACCCTGCTTATGCTACGGGTGTGGTTATGAGCGTTCCAGCGCACGCGCCCTATGATTATGTCGCCTTGCTTGATCTAAAAAGCGACATCAAGCCTAAGACAATAATCGACTTGGATGGCGTGGATGCTCCCGCCAAAGCTGTTGTCAAAGAGCTGGGCATCAGAGACCAGAAAGATAATAAACTGGAGGAGGCAACAGAGGTGGTCTATAGGAGGGAGCACAGCAGGGGCAGAATGTCTTCCTTCATCGAGGGCTACGGTGGATTGCCTGTCGATGAAGCCAGGGAGAAGATATCATCTGACCTAGCTGTTTCCGGGGGCGGGGATCTGTTTTATGAGTTCTCTGAGTCTCCTGTGGTCTGCCGGTGCGGCTCCAAGTGTGTAATCAAGTTGATTAAGGACCAGTGGTTCCTGGAGTACAGCAGCCCTGAGTGGAAGGATAAGACCCTAACTTGTTTATCTAATCTGTCTGTTGTTCCCTCTGAGACAAGGCAGAATTTTGAGTACTTTATTGGCTGGCTTAAGAACTGGGCGTGCACCCGGCGTGTTGGTTTGGGAACCCGGTTGCCCTGGGATGATAAGTGGATTATTGAACCGCTCAGTGATTCCACAATATATATGGCATACTACACGATAGCCCCCTACCTGGAGGATATCGATGCCTCAAAAATAAGCAGGGATTTCTTTGATTACGTTTTTCTCGGCTCAGGTGACGCGGTTGAGGTAGCTGAATCCGCTGAAATCTCTTCTGAGGTTTTGGACTTTCGGCGAAGGATTTGGTGGGCAACCACCTGACATTCCACATGTTCCACCATACTGCCTTGTTCCCGGATGAGCTGTGGCCCCGGGGTGTTGTGGTTTTCGGCATGGGTTTGTTGGAGGGGGAGAAGATGTCGTCTTCGAAGGGCAACATCATCCTTCTGGAGGATGCTGTGAAGCGGTATGGCAGCGATGTTGTGCGTTTGTTTCTGATGGGTTGCGCTGAGCCGTGGCAGGATTTTGACTGGCGAAGTGAGCTGGTGGAGACTACGGGTAGGAAGCTGAAGCAGTATTCTGAGCTGATACGTTACTCTCTTGGAGTGGATAACAGTATAGTGGAGAGGGATATTGACAGGTGGCTTTTATCCCGTCTTCATGAGTCGGTTAGGGAGACCACTGAAGCATTAGAGTCTTTCCAGATCAGGAAGGCATTGCAGCATGCTTTCTTTGAGTTCATCAGGCACGTTAACTGGTATCTCAGAAGATGCGAGCCCCGGGCCGAAACCCTTAAAGAGGTGGCTGACACCTGGATCCGCCTTATGGCCCCCTTCACACCCTTCACCTGCGAGGAGTTGTGGGAGTCTGCGGGCAATAAAGAGCTTGTTTCCTTAAGCCCCTATCCTGTCTCAGTCTTGGATGAGATAGATGAGGTTGTGTTGGCTAAGGAGGAGCTTGTGAAGGCTTTGATGGATGATGTGAGAAAGATTTTGGAGGTCACAGGCTCTAAGCCAGGTAAGATACACGTCTATCTAGCTCCTGACTGGAAGCGTTTATTGTATAATGAGCTTTCATCCGGTAAATCCATGGGGGATCTGATGAAGAACCCGGAGTTGAGGGTGCATGGAACGGAGGTCGCATCAATAGTCAAGAATACAAGAGTTGATGAGATCCCGGATCTGGTTTTTTCTCTGGAGCAGGAGTTTGAGTCCTTCACTAGCGCTAAATCTTTCCTTGAGGAGGTCTTCGGTTGCTCTTTTATTTTGTACAGGAGCCCGGATTATGATCCCAAGAACAAGGCGAAGGCATCCAGGCCTATGAGGCCTGGCATCTATGTTGAGTAGCAGTTTGCGGCGAATTTTTTGAGCTCTTCCTTGGTCACGGACCCGATTTTTTTCCTGCCGTTGGCGGGGCATATCAGCTGGGGAACGAATAATTTCTCAAGTGTTACTAGCTTGGGAAGGCATTCTCCCGCCACCCCCATCCTATCTGCGTTGTTGAGTGATATGATGTAGAAGCTGTGTTCATCGTCTAGTTCCTGAATCCATTCTTTCATCTTCTGGCATTCCTTTATCTCGCTTTTGTAGAAGAATATGGTGGTGTTTTTTGTTATGTTATGTTTCTTTAGGCAGTCGTGTATTCCTGTGAGGTTAACGTAGTCTCTGAGCTCGCAGGCTTTACTCTGGTTTGTGAACTGGCAGATGCTGTCCAGGATGTTGTATCTCCTGTCCGCTGTTGCTAGCGTGTTTCTTCCCTGGTGGAATATGAGCATACTGGGCTGTGGCACCGAATCAGATACGTATTCCTCTATGGGCACACCGAGTTGCCTGGATATCTGTTCTATCATCTCTATATCGCAGTTCACACAATTTATTGGTTCCAGGTATATAAGTTTTAGTTCGCTGCTTTGGTTGAATACAGAAGGCGGGCAGTCATTTTGTTTCTGCTCGCAGGGCGTTTGTTTGTTGATTAGCAGCGTGGCTAGCACAGCCACGGCGAGGGTTAATACAATAATTGCTGTCTTGTTTCTGTCCATTTTTATTTTTTTGTATTTTATGTAGATATATCCCTATTTTTTTATGGTATGGATTCTTTAGTCTCTGATGTGGTGGCTTTGCGGGATAGTTGGGTTGGCGAGCTTGTGGAGTCCCGGCTTGTGGAGTTCCGGAAGGCTGGTTCTGGTGTTCCTTCTCGTTTGTTTCGGGAGTTGTGTTTTTGTTTGACTACCGCTAACTGTGGTGCTGAGTCTTGTTTGGTGGTTTTGGATGAGGTCGGGGATGGTTTTTTGTTGTTGCCTGAGGATGAGTTATCTTCTCGGCTTAGGGAGCTGGGTTACAGGTTCCCTAATCGGAGGGCTTCTTTTATTGTGGAGGCCAGATCGCATATTTCTTCGCTGGAGGGTGTTTTGTCGTCTGGGGATTCAGGGGAGGTGAGGGATTGGTTGGTTGGTAATGTTCGGGGTTTGGGTTTGAAGGAGGCGAGTCATTTCTTGCGGAATGTCGGGTTTTTTGATGTGGCGATAATTGATTTCCACATAATTGATTTGTTGGTTGGGAAGGGTCTTATTAAGCGTCCCAGGTCTTTGTCTAGGAGGAGGTATTTGGAGGTGGAGGGTGTTTTGCGCAAGATAGCGGATAAGGCAAAGATGTCTCTTGGGGAACTGGATCTTTATCTCTGGTATCTGGAGACTGGTAAAGTGCTTAAATAGTTTGCTCTATTTTTTCCTTATTCTTGTATAGCTGAGTGTAAAGGTGGAGGGTAATCAGTTCCGTGTAGGCTATTACCACACCATATAATGGTAGGATGATTATCGCAAAGTATTGCAGGAAGTTTAATACCAGCATTATAGTCGCTGCTATGATGAATTTTTTCTTTTCTTTCTTGAATGTTGCATAGGGTTCCATGATGTCAAATCCTGCTGTGAACTTATTTTTTCTGGCGTAGTGTATCATCATCAATGGCAGTGACAGTATTATGTAAACTGATCCTATCATAAACAAGATGTACCCTATTAATCTCATGAGGGCGGTTGGAGGTTGATTTAATAACAGGGTGCTGAGGAGATATAACCCCAGTGTTGTTCCTATAATAAATGATATAGTTAGGAAGAGGGTCGTTAAACTAAATTCTATTGCTACTGCGATAGCCCCCAAGCCCTTCTTTAGCAAGTATATGGGGTCTTTTATTTCAGGTAGTTTGTTATTTCCTTCCAGAAGTTCTTCTGCGGTTTTTATAACGTATCCGATGTAGAACGGTATGGGTAGCAGGAGGAATGCTCCTGGAAAGTCTAGCAGCCCCATAACTACAAGCCGCTTCCAGTCCTTGAGGGGGTATTTGAAGGCTGTTTTGTAATCTAATTTCATTTCTCTTGCACTATGTACCATTGGTCTCCTTTCTTTGCTGCGAATGTTAGTTTACCTCCTATCTCAAGTGGTTCGCTGACGTATTCGTATTCGCCTTTACCTATCTCTTGTCCGCCGTATACTATGAAGTTGTTTTTACTGCCTAGGCTGGCTACGTACGCTAGTTTTCCGTTTATTTCCCGGGGATACCACGCACCCAGGTAGTTTCGCCCTATGTCTTCTCCACCGTGTTTTATGTATATTCGGTCTTCTTTTTGTATTGTGTAGGCTATTTTTTTGTTTACTTCGATGGGTGGCCATATCCATGTGCAGTTGATTTCTGTTATATTGTCTTTGCAGTGTATGCTGTAATTTCTTGCATTGTGTTTAATCAGAAAGACTATGTTGTTGTCGATTTCTGTTAGATAGGCTATTGTTTTTTGCCGGGTTATGATTTTGTTTTTTTCTTTTATTATCAGTTCCTCGTTGTTTTCGCTGACTATGTAGGTCAGTGTGCCGTTTATTTCTTGTGGGTTTCTTTGTGTGGAGTATTTGTTGTTTATCCTTTTTCCGTCATATACTATATAGGTTATTTCTCCTGGTCCTCCTCTGTTTTTTATGTGTGCTGTGTAGGCTGGTTTCCCGTTGATGTCTGTGAGTTCGGTTATGCCGTCGTATTTGTTTTCTGATTCTTTGTTGTCGTATACTATAAAGTATTTATCGTCTTTTACTGCTATGTAGGCTAGTTTACCTCCTATGTTGGTGGGGCAGCATACGGTGTCGTATTCGCCACCTAATTTTTTGGTTCCGTGGATGATGTATTCCTTTTCTCTCCTGTATGCTTGGTAGGCTGGTTTGCCTTCAACTTCGATTGGTGGGCTTATTTGCTGGAATTTCTCTTGGTGTTGTTTTTTCCCTTCTTGTATGTAGGCTCCGTTTCTTGCTAGTATGATGTAGGTTATTTCTTCGTTGACGTCTATTGGTTTAGTGAACCGGTCTTCGTCTATGTATTCCTGCAGGGGTATGTATTGGTTTCGGTCTCTCTGCTTGTAGATGTGTTGGCTTTGGTGTCTCTGCCAGGGAGGGTGTTCTCCTAGATATTGTAGTTTGTCTAGCTCGTAGTTTAGGTATTTCTGTTCTATTTTTTGTTCGGTCATTAGTAGCAGTATTGTGATTAGTAGGGTGGCGTGTATGTTTTTTGTATACATTGTTATAGCCTCAATAGTTCTTTAGAGTATTATATTATATGGAATTAGCATATAAAAAAGGGTTTTTTGTTTTTTATTCTCTGTTATGTAATTAGTGTGTGGGTGTTGGTTTCTTTTGTTGCCTGATACCATCACCTGGTGTGTTGGGTGTGTGTGGTCTATGGCGTCTCTTGGTTTTCATCACACCCTCTACTAAACCTTTAGGGAGATGACACTATGGGGAGGGGCGCTAGAAAACCCACCCCCCAACACACCCCCTCTATAATCTCCATGACTCTATAGGCTGTTTTTATCTCTCAGAATTAATAGCTTCCGTTTCCGTAAAACACAAGATAAAAAACCATTTCAGCATTCAACGGAGTTTATGACGCGATTAAAGATTGGCTCATATCGGCTGAAATCATCTGGTTTAGCGCTTATTCCAACAGCAATGATTTTGTTAGGTGAACATACGAAAACAGCATCTTTTTGTTTAAGATTTTTGTCTGTACTTGTATACTCAAAAATCCAAGTTTCTTTATTGTTTATTTCTGTTTTTCTCTTCTTTATTTCTCCATCGAGCGTGAGTATATGCTCTATTGAGTATTCATAGATTTCATCTATTTCAAAGTCTATAGGTTCTTCAAATAATTCAACAGTACTCAATATCTTAACTTCAGTAAAATCTAAACTCATATCTTTCAGTGAATGATTCTCAAATTCCGCGAATATGATGCTGAACTCAGAATGCTCTAGTTTCAGAAGATGCATATACCAATCAACAGGACACTCGAATGAATAAGAATATTCGTTATTGACATATCTTGTCCATTTAGTTTTATTTTGATATAATTCTTTGAATGCGAATGCTCTGTTATTCCAAGCACGCATAAAATCAGGTTTTATTTCTAATGCTCTATTGTAATAATAAATTGATTCATTATAACGATGGTCTGATTGGAGAACAACACCCTTGTTATGCCATATACTCGGATTGCTGGAATTAACCTCCAACAGTGAATCAAATATTTCAAGAGCTTCCTCGTATCTGCCGAGTTCATTTAATGTTAGTCCTTTATTCACCAAAGCGTCTGAATAACATGAATCGATTTCAAGAACCTTGTTATACATTAATAATGCCTCATCATGTCTTTTTAGTTCAGTTAAAGTACGTCCTTTATTATACCAAGCATCCCTATAACTGCTGTTTATCTCCAAAGCTTTTTCAAATGCCACTAAAGCTTCTTTCTGCCTATTCAGATCACATAAAGCAAGCCCCTTATTGTTCCATAGCACAGTACTCTCAGAATTTATTTTAATAGCTTTATTGAAGGCTTTTAATGCTTCAGAATATCTCTCTTGCTCAACTAATTCAAGTCCTTTCTCGTACCAATATTCGCTAGTTTTGTTAGTTTTATAACTCCCGAACTCAACACAACAACTAACTGTTATAAGTACCAAAACCAATCCCAAGATGATGTTTTTTAGCATTTTAGTTCAATCAAGCCATCGGGTGACGCTGTTCCAGATATTATTGATTTTATTTTCTATAGACCTTATTAAATCAAAACCTTTATTGCTGTAATAGAGATAACTATGTAAATCCCTTATTAATCCTGGCGTGGTCTCATTGCGTGTTTCACAGACCTTAACATCAGCTATTGGGTCACCGTTTAATTGCCCCCAGACATCACCTATATCCGCGTCAGTGACAGTCACAGTATCTGAGACTCTATCCCCCTCAGTTTCCCAAGCATATGCTCTCGTCTTAATATCCCTCTCGATAAACACCTTATCAACTAAACACAGACCACCTGCTCCTGTAATCCCGTACATTGGGGCTAGTTCAGGATGTCTTGTTAAGAGATCATATGACTCCATCATGCATTCCGTAGGAGCATAGGCTAAAGGATATGTGTTAAGATAACCCCCATCCTCCCCAGAATGACCTTCTACCAAAGGTATACTTATTTGAGTATTTAGACCTCTCTTATCCTTAAAAAGGAAATCAAGATTAAACATGGCTTTTAATACACCTTCAGCTGATATTTTGAAGTCATAATCTGTAACATCAGCATTTACCATCACACCTCCAAAACCATCCAATGCTCCCACAGTCTTTCTTTCGAATTTTAGTTTTGATACTGAGCCGATAGAACCACCATAATCCCCCCAATTTCTCAATTCACCTGCTATAAAAGAACCTATACCTGCACTGTTGTTAACTGTTTCATTTATGGTTATTCTACCTGAAAGGGGTTGATTAAGGATATTATGCTTAAAGTTTATTGTTCCTTTTGGATCTGTTATGAAATCCCAGATTCCCCTCGCACTATCATATAAATTATTTGCAGCATTTAATGCAGCAGTTAGGGTGTCCATTCCACTCATTCCCTGATATGGATTATATAACCCTGTTGTTGTAGTTGTGGATGTGCCACCAACCAAAGAAGTTATTGTTTCTGAGCTGACATCCCCTTTTTCTATTCCGCTGTAGGGGTTGTGGGGGCTGTTGATGCCGTAGAGTGTGTTGAAGACTTCCTGGGGTGTCATCTGTGTTGGGTTGGTTGTGAACATGTCTTTGACGTCGTTGTAGGAGTAGATCATGTAGTAGCCGTCTGGTTTTTGAACAAACAAGCGGCCACCGTCCAGGTACACAGGCGGTTTGCTGCTGGCTGAGGTCTCCAAAAACACCCCCTCTGTTGTTGGGTTAACAAAAGAGTTATTGGGTGTAGTGCCAGATTAGTGCTACTGTGGTTATGCCAAAGGCTGCTGTTAACCCAGCCTGCCTCATTTTTTTCCGTTTAAGGTAGCTTACTGTCATCCAGAAGGAACCTACTGCTATGACCTTCGCCGCCACCCACCAAGGATCACCCACGCCGCCCATTTTCTTTGTTTATTGGTCCTTTATTACACCGTCTTTTTTCATCATATTGTAGAGTTCCATGAAATTAATTCCGTTGTAGGAGCCAAAGCTCTTTATTTGCTCCTCAACCTCCTCCCTAGTCATCGTTCTGGGTAATCCTATTTTTGTTAAATCAGTGTGCAACAGCTTCAGGTAGGTTCTCCAGGCAACCAACACATCCTCTGGCAGAATTTCATCTCTACCAGCTTCCGCAGCATGACATGCTGTAATAAAATCAACACCACGTTCAATACGCCAGATATACCCTAAGTTATTGTATTCTTTACCTAATTTACCTCCACCATAGGCGAGTTGTGTTTTGTTACTCCTCTCGTTCATGAATCTATCTCTTATTTTTTTACCCTCCTTAGACCATCTTACTCGATTAAGTAGCTGATATAATCCAACGGTTAGAGGTCTGAAATCTTGGGTTACATCAAAATCTTCAAAGGAGACAAGAATATTCTCATACACCGTGAAAATCCTTTTTAAATCATCCACATTGTAAAAATGAGGGTCCTTTTGGGTCTGGTATACTCCATTTATGAGCAATTTCAGTAAAAGTGGGTGCTCTTTATGTATTTTCTTTCTTATTGTTCTTGATTTAAATTTATCGTTTTTCAATATCGCTTCATCTAAAAGATTTCTGGGGAGGGTGTTAAGCCATTTTCTAAAATCGTCTTTTAGGTCCGGTCCATCATCGTTTTTATCTTTTTTTATTAGCATTCCTTTAATGATTTTTTCGTATTGTTTTGATTCCCCGAATTTACCTATCTCTTGGAGTATCTCCTCCTCACCCATCTCCTCGTATTTCATAGTTAATCCTATTGTGTTTTTGGTTATATATTGCATTTTTCATTTACCCTCGCAGGTTATTCCACCAATCTTGTGCGTAATCAACTCCCTGATTCCAGAGATTTTCACCCCAACCAATAGTATCCTGAACAAATTTAACAGCAGGATTGCCGCTGTTTGCATTATCCAAAATTATATGCCGTTCTATTGACCCAAGAACATGATCCAATTCAGGACCAAGAACCTTCTCAAATTTCTTCCCATAATTTCTACTCACTATATCAACTCCATGCATTATCGCATTAATAGGTCTCCCCAAACTACCCACCTTAACAGGTATTTTCTCCAAACCACGCCAGGATTTACATTTGTGTTTGATTTCTTTACATTTTAGAATCAAAGGGAGAGAGATTATATCTTGAACAGTTATTTGAAATCTTGGGTTAGATAGTAGTATTCTTCTTTAGGATCATAGACTACGCCGACCCCTATGAACTCATATTCTCCGTTGAGTATGTTTGCTTGATGTCCAAGACTGTTCATCCAGGAGTTAATCATTGCTTCTGCTACGTCTTGGTTGGAGCTTATTTGTCCATATCCTTCTACGTTTCCTTTTGGCATGAGGCCTATGTTTTCACCTATACCTATTTCATAGACATAGCCTTTTCTTGTAATTGTTTCATAGCCTCTTTCTTCTGCCCGTTCTGTAGGATCTTCGCCTTCTATATTGAAGTGGCTAAAATGTCCGGTTTTTGCCATCTCTAGGCTGTGTTGTCTTGCGATATCTGCTAGGAGCGGATCCCAAATTAGTTCTTTTTGTCCGTAGTTTCTTCTTATCTTGTTGGTTTCTCGGAAGACTAACAATTCAATATTGTATGTATCCCTATTCATGTTTTCTGGTTCTCCTGCTGCCCACTCTGATACTTTCTCACCGATTTCGCTGATATTTATTATAAGTGGATTGAATTTTTCGTATTCAATCGATGTGTTATACCCTGCTATTTGTGGTATGTATGTTTTTTGGTTATTATAGATGTATACTGTCAAGACTACTAATATAATTAATAGAATTATTCTTTGGTTTGTTGTGATTTGCTTATTGTACAAGTATCCTATTGATTTCAGGGTCCAGTAGATTCTTTTGATGAATAAGAATGTTATTATGAAGAGTAGTAGTGATCCTAATTTTATTAGTGGTATGTCTATTATAGTGTTTATGAGTTCTATGTTTTGGTAGATCATCAATGCAATAAGTCCGTATATTGTTAGAAATAAGATATTTTGGATTAGGTATTTTGGCGATCTGCGTATCCAGTTTCGTATGTTTCTAGGTATGAGCTTGTATTTGATGAAGTTTGTTATTCTTCTCAGAATATTTTTTTTCTTAGTAATCACATTTATTTGTTTGTCTTCCTCTTTTTTTCTGATGCCATTTATTTTTCCCCCCATATAATCCCAAGAACGTTTATGTTTTCCGGATTTTTCGTGTCTTTGTTTTTTGTATTCTTTTAGTCCTCTGCAGTTATGATTTTCGGGTAGACGATGTTCTGGGCAATAATATTTTCCACAAAAGCTACATTTGAAAGGTAATTTTTTAATTGGTATTTTACAATAATAGCAATTAGTCATTTTCGTAAATTTCGACAGCAGCGGTTAGAACAATTCCTTCAGACGCGCATTCAATAAATCTTATTCCAAAATGATCAACTACTGCTCCCTCTTCTGTAACCGTCACTTGTCTTTGCACTATTATCTCATCTGGTTTTTCGATTTCAACTACAACACCCACACATTCATAATCCCCAGAAAATATTGAGTGATTTATTTTGAAGTTATAACCATCATATGTCGTCCAATCATCGCTATTAATATCTATCTTTCTCTTTATTATCGATGTTATTGTAGTAACTGTTGTTGTTTCTATTGTAGTTTTAGCTATGTCTTTTTGTCTTAACCATATCTCAGCATATTCTACTAATCCCTCCCAATATGCTTTAATAAATCCAATCTCAGTATTATCATCAATGAGAGTCATGTAATTTTTTACACATTTACTTTCGGTTTCTAAGCGATTTGGTTCTTTCACTTGTAATGCAATAGCTATTGGTTCATATTCTCCTGAATAGATGATATGCTCTATTTTAAACATATATCCCTGGTATTCTTTACTGTAACTTCCAGAGTTTATTTCAATTATTTCTGCATCATTTGGAGGTATATCTCCTTCATAGGGTCTTAGATATAAAACATCCCATTCACAATCTTCTCTTATATATTCATCCTCTATTTTACCACAAATTAATATGTCACTTTTATTAAAAGCAATGCTTGCATGACATAAGTCTTTCATAAATTTATCAGTTATGTTTATACATTCAGGAATCTCCTCTGCATAAGTTATTCTTGGGAGAGTAATTGTTGTAAGTGTGATGGTAGGCGTGCTTATATAGAGTTTAGGGAAGGATGTTGTAGTAGTAACACTCGGGATATACGAAAATAGCATACTAGGTAAGATAAAAATGCTGAATGTAAACATCAGTAATAACATGAGGACGGAAATAACTTTCAAATTAATTTTCTTTTCCTTAAAAATCTTTTCAAACAACCATAATGATGTTAGAGCACCAATAACTGTAACTCCCGCATCCACTAATGCAGGAAGTAATCCTGAACTAGCATATGTTCTTGAGAAGATTAATGTTCCTATGATAATTCCTATTAAAAAATTCCGCTTCATCTCTTTACTGACCATTGCAACTCAGAGGAATAATTAGATTCCTGCCCATAAAACGCATTAGAGGATCATTGAAATCCCTTGCTTTTATTCTATTTAATTTAATATAAAACTCGGTGGTTGATATGAGTCCGCTTAGAGACTTATTTTTAAATGAGAGGGGATATTATTAATCCTACTATGCTGATTATTATTCCTGCTACGAGTGTTAATCCTAGTGCTGAGACAAACATTTGTGAGAATATGTTGAATGATTCCCTCCAACCCACTCCATAAGAGTATTTGATTAGTAGTATGTATGATGGGAAGCCCAGTAGTCGTGCTCCGGAACTCGATGCTAGATAAAGCAATACCGTGAAGGCTGTGCCTGATAAAACAACAAATAGGGCAGTATAGATGTCTTGCCTCCTGTGGTTTCTTTCGATGGATATCTGGTTTAACACTACTGTAACAGCACCTAACATTAATGTTAGTAGTATCCCCCAACCAACGTATTCGAGTATCATCTTGCTGGTTTTGTTACTTGGGTGTTGGCTTCAGATTCTTCTTCTAGGTTATATTCTTCCAGGGTGGCTTGGTATAATCGATCCGCTATCTCACGATAAGATTTGCCCTTGTATGAACCGAGAGAGTCTAGTTCCTGGTTTATTTCCTCATCTGTTTTATCCGGTGGTAAGGGAATCTTCGACAGGTCAGTGTTAATCAACTTCAAGATAGTTCTATATGCCCGAAAAACATCCTCCGGCAGGATAACATCCCGGCCCCCAAGAACAGCAGAAACAGCAGAAAAAAGCCTGAAAGAGGATAAAGTAAGCGCGCCGTTAATACTGGTGAATCCAACATATCTGACATCGATTTGATCTAATTTTTTACTTATTTCTTTGTTTATTTTTTTTGCTTTTTTATTCATACTTACCTTTTTGTAAAGCATGATGATTAATCCATTGGTTAATTCAACATTACGGTAAACTACATAATCTCGTGATAAATAATTTTTAAAAAGTCCCTTTTTTAGTAGCGTTTCTTCAATCAACCTTCTGGGATTTCTGCAGTTGTACTTAGCTCTCTTAATAGTCATCTTATCGACATTATCCACATCATCCATCCTAGCTATCTCTGGAATCTTCTTGTAGACCTCTGAGTCCTTTAATGCATCAATCTCATCCAGTATCTCCTTTAATTCCCCATCCATTTTTTCCATCCTCGTATCATATTTAAAACAAACCACCTAAAAAATTGTATGCTATATTCTTCAAATCCATGCCCAGTTTGGTAATTTTTTGTATACTTCCATTATACCAATTAGTCGCTGTGTTGATTGTGCCCTCTGCAAACTTTAAGGCGTCGGTGTTGCCATCGATATATGACCTTAGAGTGCCCACCTCCAACAGGGTTCCAACTGAGGGTATAATGGCAGACATCTTCTTCTTCAAACTAGCTGGAGCTGCCTCAAAAACAGACTTCACACCATACAATGCCCCCGACGTGAGATCACCGACCTGGAAGTTACAGTAAGACGAGAAGCTATTAATCGAAAACCTACCCGACCTAGTTTCCTGGTTAAATATTTTATTGAATGGTCGTTTCTCACCTAACTTAATAAGATAACCCTCCACAGTAGAGGACTCAAATATCTCACCTACCTTGCTCCTAAACCACCTAGTATCCTTCAAACCACCAACATTCTTAAGTAAATCATAGGTTTTGTTTCCACCTTCCATCAACATCTTAGTCAATGGTCTTGCGTTTGTAAGTGCCGTATTCACTATACTATTATTCCTCAACAATCGATATGTATCGCTTACTTTATCTATTTTACCCGCCCAGCTAGCTAACCTGCCAATAGCTCCTATGCCATCAGCAGCATAAAGGGCATCAATACCTAAGTCAGCGAAGGAAGTCCAAACCCGGTCGTCTTCGTCCACATGAACGCCGAGCAATAAATCCATGGCAGCATTACCTAACTCATTACCGCCCACGAACCTTGCTAGATCATTCAACACCGGTACATGAGTAAAGAAATCCCTGGGAGCTGTTAACTCATTCCAGACTGCGCCGCCAACATCACCAACCAAGAAATTAGCTATCGGCTGCATAAAATCGTTGACAGGTTTCAGTGTATCCGCTACAGGTTGTATTACTAATATTGTGTTCACAGCATTTCTTGCAGCTGTCTGATCAGGCATCACATTACCGTGAATATCTAACACGTTACCCTGTGCGTCAAAAACAAGAGCTCCATTAGCATCAGCAGCAGTTATTAACTCATTAACAGCCCCACCACCAACATCTCCTTTTTGTATGCTGCTGTAGGGGTTGTGGGGGCTGTTGATGCCGTATAGGGTGTTGAAGACTTTTTGGGGTGTCATCTGTGTTGGGTTGGTTGTGAACATGTCTTTGACGTCGTTGTAGGTGTAGATCATGTAGTAGCCGTCTGGCTTCAAAACAAACAAGCGGCTGTTGTTAATCATTTGAGATGAACTCTTAGCTTATGCATTAACAAGTTAGTGGGTAACAAAAACATTTCAGCATTCAACCGAGTTGATTACGTAGTGTATTGTTGGCTTGTATTTTTGGAATTTCTCGTGATTTTCCATGTTACACATGAGCATTAATAGCTTATCTGAACTGCAATGAACCAAGGCAATAATCCCATACCTCTCCCTATTATTTTCCAAAATATGGGCATATTCCTCAATCAACACATCATTTCCAGCAATAATTGTTTTATTCACCTCATTAAATATTAATTCAATACCCTCCTCTTTTGTATAGTCTCTATGGGCGTCAACATACATTTGGGCGTTTTCATGAAGATCCTGCGGCTCTTCTTTCATGACCGATAAAGAAACAATAATAGCCGTCCCATCTTCATCCCCTCCATGGAAGCTTGTTGAGAAAAAAGAATCTTTTTTTATAAACTCTTTGATTTCATCAGTTTCTTCGATCATCCACCAACTAACGGGAATGTTGATTGAATAATTTTCATAGAACCTATATTCAAGTGAGGTATATTCAGTGAGTTTATGAACTACTCCTAATCTTTTATTCCAAGCACAAGCATTTTTAGGGTTAACCTCCAGCGCCTTATTGAACACATCAAGTGCATTACTAATATCGCCACTATGGACTAATGTAATGCCTTTATTGCACCAAGCACTATCAAAATAATAGTCTAACTCAAGAGCTGTATCAAATGCTGAGATAGACTCATTATATCTGCCCATACCCCCCAAAGCAACACCTTTATAAGCCCATATGGACTTATCTTTTGGTCTAATCTTTGAAGCCTTTTCATACACCTCAAATGCTTCATCATATCTATCTAAATCAAGAAGCAATTTTCCTTTATCATATAGTGCATCGAAATAATCAGGGTCTATCTCTAAGGCAGTATTGTACGCCTCTAAAGCCCCCTCTATTTTTCCAATTTCAGCTAATTGTTCACCCTTGCTAAACCAAGCTATTTTGTATTTAGGGTTTAGTTCAATTGCCTTATCAAATGCAGATAATGAATTATTATATCTTCCCATCTTAGAGAAGATAACTCCTTTGTTGTTCCATGCAGTGTATATTGTGGGATCAATTTCCAAGACCTTATCAAAGGCTTCAATAGCCTCATCGTATCTTTCTTGTTCAAATAACTCTAATCATTTATTGAACCAGTATTCTTTGGAATCAGCATTATCCAGAGGATTAACGCAACCAGAAAATACCAACAACAATAAAACCAAAAAACCAGCCGCAAAACCAAACCTAGACAACAGTCTCATAATACTATTTAACAACATTTTGAGTTATATCCTACGTTGGTCACGTGGTTGATGTCTGGTTTTCCATCAACTCTATTATGAATTCTCGGTTGGCTGCAGCATCTTTTGCTGAGGGATTCAACTCTAATACTTTGTTGAAGCACTCCAATGACCTATTGAGATAACCAAGATAATATAATGTCAGGCCTTTGTTATGCCAGGCGCTGTCGAAATTAGGGTCGATTTCAATCGCTTCATCTGCTAACGTAATTGCCTCGTCATATCTACCTAAACCATTTAATGCATCTATTTTGTTCAATAGTATATCCTCTCGATCATATCGGGAGGAATCCTCTAAAACATTATCATATGCATACAAAGCCTCATTGTATCTCCCCAAAAAATGTAGATTAACTGCTTTATTCATCCAGGCATCACTGTAACTCGAATTTTTTTCTAGAACCTTATCTAATAAACCTATTGCTTCGGAGTATCTGCCTAAGTCTGTTAAAACATCTGCTTTGTTGTATAATACGCGTGTATCATCCGGCTCCAACGTTAATGCAGTATCATAAACCTCCAAAGCCTCTTCATACTTATGAAGACCTCTTAACGCTATACCCTTATTATTCAATGCTGTTACCGACTCTGGCTCCAACTCCAATAACTCATCATATTTCTCAAGAGCCTCATCATATCTCCTCTCTTGAAGCAACCACCTACCCTCTAAATTCAATGACTCCAACAGAGGAACCTCACACCTCAAGGAATCAATCATACGAGAAAAAACAGGCTCATAATCATCATAACTCTCCAGAATACTGGAACAATCAATCGAGAATAAATTATTGTTACAGTTTAAATAAACTATTTTGTGTTTTGTTTTTATAACATCATACTCTAAGATTAAATCAGCAATATGCCTTTTATTGTTATTTGTCTCTTCAGCGGTTATTTTCAACACCCGAACTTTAGCATTTGAAGAATTCTTGATGTTCGTGAAAAATTGATTAACTGATTTGTTTATTAATTCGTCACTCAAAGTGAAATTTTTTGAAAGATAATAATTGGTGTATAACAAGACTGACACTATAACACGGTCATCTTTTTTTGGTCCTTTAAAAAATAGGACAGTAAGATTAGATAAATCCCATTCCGACTTTTTAAATTTATTGTCATATGCACTTAAATTTTTCCATTCAATCTGCCATGTTGAGGGGTATTCTAGGCTAAACCCGTATTCTT
>NJEG01000046.1 GCA_002254565.1 Candidatus Altarchaeales archaeon ex4484_2
CATAGTGGTCTCCCCACTATGGCTATTTCCTTTTCACACAAAGAAATACTTTACGATTTATTCAACACAGCACAAAAAGAAGGAATATATTTATAGTTGCAAACCCCTTACTTTATATAATGGAATCAATCAAAGACCCAGACCCCGGGAAAAGAAAGGGACAGGCTGCGATAGAATATCTCGCAACCTACGGCTGGGCTATTCTCATGGTCTCTATTGTTGCCATAGTCGTATGGCAGATGGGTATATTGGACCCGCCAGCTCCTCCACCAGACTGCAGGGGATTCTCCCAGATAAGGCCAATGGACTGGGTTTTCAACATCGGAGGTACTAGGATGGAGATTGTATTAGTAAACGAAGCCAACACCAAACTAGAGTTGGGTGCTGGGGGCGTAGAAGCATCAATAGATAATATCGGTCCATGCAATGTACCTGGCCCTCTAGGCGCCATTAATATATCTGCGGGTTCAACAGCTACCATAAATGTGACAGTATGTCCCACGGGGGGGATGAACCCAGGAGACTACTATAAGGCACGTATAAACATAACCTATACTAATATTGCTTCAGGTATGGCGCACACCAGCGTAGGCTCCTGCTGGGGAAGCGCGGAATAAAAAAAATCAACCCAACCTCTCACTTAACTCTCTAACTAACTCTTTTATCTCCACCCTGCTCTGGTCTCCTGAGGACATATCCTTCAACGTGACCTCCCCCCTCGATAACTCCTCAGAGCCTACAATAACAACAAACCTAGCTCCTAAACCATTTCCGTAATCCAGGATTTTACCAAGCTTCCGGTTCAACAAATCAATATCTGTCACAAAATTCTCTCTAAGCCTGGAGGCTACTTTAAAGGCATCAGCCCACACTTCCCTGCTGACGGGGGCGACCAACACATCAACTTTCCTCTCCGGGAAAACAACACCCTGCTCTTTCATGGCATCCAAAACCCTGTCGAAACCGAAGGCGAAACCAACAGCGGGAGTGGGAGGACCACCGAAGAGCTCGACTAATTCATCATATCTACCCCCACCGCATACCTGGTTCTCAGCACCCAAACCCTTAACTCTCATCTCGAACACGACGCCAGTGTAGTATTCAAGGCCGCGGCCCATTCCCAGGTTTATGGTATACTTTACACCCTGGGCATCCAGTAAACCAACAACATCTGAGAGCTCACCAATTGTTTTCTGCGCTCTCACATACCCCTCCAATATACTCCCTGCTTTCTCCAGAATTCCATCACTTCCCTTGAGCTTCACCAGCTCAAGTATGGTCTCGTCACCGACCACATCAACCAGCTTATCCTCCTCTTCCGTGTCCAAATAATAGATTACCTTATCCTGGATTCTATCATCCAAATCCATGTCTGTCATCAGGTTCCTTAACACCCCAATGTGCCCTATCTCCAAAGTGAATTCAAGACTCAGGGCCTCCATGGATTTACAGGCAAGATATATGACCTCAGAGTCAGCTTCCCATCCACCAGAGCCTAAAAGCTCCACCCCCATCTGCCAGAATTCCCGGTATCTGCCCTTCTGCGGTCTCTCGTAGCGGAACATTGGGCAGCTATAGTAAACCTTAACCGGCTTCTTCAGGTCCCGCAGGGAGTCAACAAACATCCGGCAGACCGAGGCAGTTGCCTCAGGTCTCAAACACATCTCCCTGCCGCCTTTATCCTGGAAGACATACATGTGCTCTCCAATCTCCTCCCCTGATTTAACCCTGAAAAGCTGGGAATGCTCCATGGTGGGGGACAGAATCTCATGATAGTTATATCTAATAAAGAGAGACTCTATCATCTCTTTCGCATGATTTCTTTCATGCATCTCCTTGGGCGGGAAATCCCTTGTACCTCTGGGTTTTGTAACCTTCATCCTGTCAATAATTATGTGTTAAAGCAATATAATACGCGTGGATTGAACAAGCGGAGAGAAACTGGATTAGAGGTTGTGGTAGCTGCTGAATTTCTCTCTTAAAGCATCCACCAGCTCCTTATTGTGTGGTACCAAAGCCCCGTCTATCACGTAACCGCCTGGCTCCCCCAGCAGGGACTTCAGGATCTCGAAAGAGGATTTACCGAGAGCCTTAAGGTTGTATCCCCCCTCCAGTTCCAGAAAAATCCTGCCGTCGCATAACCCGTCTGCAAGCTCCATGAACGCCCGGGTCATCTCCGAATAGCCTTTTTCCGTTAAAGCTATCTGGCTTATGAGGTCTTTCTTGTGTGAATCCATCCCCGCGGATATAATAATCACCTGAGGCTTATAGCTCCTGGCTAAGGGTTTGACGAAGTTTTCTATGATGTACCTGTAGTCCTGGTCCTGTGAGCCTGCAGCTACGGGAATATTCACTGTATATCCTTCACCCTCCCCCTCTCCCACCTGCTCCATGAATCCTGTCCCGGGGTAGAGGGTGTTGGGGTCCTGGTGGATTGATATGTTGAGGACTGAGGGGTCATTCCAGAAAATAGACATGGTACCGTCTGCTGCGTGTGTGTCCCAGTCGAAGATCATAATCCTTTCCAGATTGTATTTATGCTGCAGGAATCTGACTGCTATAGCCACGTTGTTGAAGTAGCAGAAGCCTGCTGCTTTATCATATCTTGCGTGGTGGCCTGGAGGCCTGACCATTGCGAAGGCATTGTCGAAGGATTTATTCACCACAAGATCCCCAGCCGTTAACACACCACCGGCAGCAAGCAAGGCAGTCTCGAAGGTGTGTTCGCTGATGTAGGTGTCTGCGTTGATGCGGCAGCCGCCAGTTTCGCTGCAGTCTCGTATCCTTTCGATATGCTCTATGGAGTGAACCCTTGCAAGGTCGTCTATTGACGCAGTCTTCGGCTCAACAACCCTTAACCTATCCATGAGACCTGTTCCCTGCAGGTATCTAACGGTCTCTGTCAACCTTCCGGGGCTTTCAGGATGGGATTTCCCTGCATCATGCATCATATACCTTTTGCTGTATACCAGGGCCGTGTTACTCATTTTTATCAGTTAAAAGAATCCAGCGTCAACTGCTTCCCCAACCCCTTCATTTCATCCTCTGTGTAATCAAAAGCCTCCAGGATTCGCATAACCGCGGGCAGCAGCTGGTTGTTGATGTAGTAGTCTGCATCATAATCACCCTCCTTTACAAAATCAATAACCCTGGCTTTATCGCTTATGCTATCACCTCTCCGGGTTATTATGTAGGTTACTATGTTACCCTGTTTGAAGTCCAAACCCTCCTTCAAGGCCTTCCTTGCGGCGATAATATGTGGGCCTGGTTGCACGTACTCTCCCAAGCCCCTGGTTATCTGTGTGTTTATGGCCAGCTTCTCCAACGGCACATTCCCCTCCTTAATCCTCTCCACAACATCTTTTACGATATCAGCTGCCTTCTCATGGTCTTTCTCCCTCAACAGGGCATTCAAGACCTTCTCCTGGGTTTCCTTGACTATGTCCGCCCAATCCCTTCTCCGGGTCTCCAGTCCCTTAACCAAGAGCATCCCATGCTCGTCCATTAAGGCATATCTCTTCTTGGTGATGAAAATACCCCTCGGATAAAAACCCTCGAACTCCAGCTCCATATCACCCGGGAGCTCGCTGTTTAATCTCTTAAGGAATGCACCTGATCTCTCCATAATCTCCTCCCGCGAATCCACACCCTCCAGCTTCAGGTAGACGGAGTCCGTGTCCCCGTATATCACCTTAAATCCGCTCTTCCTGGCCTTTCCTATGGTCTCATGGATGTACTGTCTGCCAAGCGCTGCTATGGCCTCAGCGCACTCCCTGGAGTACCATCTCGCTCTTGGAAAACCAAAGTAGCCGTACATGGAGTTCGCCAACAGCTTCAAGGCCTGCTGCTTCACATCCAAAAGGCTTTTCCTGGCAGGGTCCTTCTCCTTCATCAGTTCCTTCTTCACCCCCACCCTTCTCTCAACCAGAGCACCCAAGACGGTTGGTATAAAACCCTTCCTCTTCTCGCAGAAGTAGTGGCCTGTGGGTGACCTATGCTTCTCACCCGAGCAGCAGTCACAGTCTATGGTGGAACAGTCTATGTTATATGATGTTATTATGCTCGGGTAAAGCGAGCGAAAGTCAAACAATATGATGTTGTCGTGTACTCCCTTTACGGGATCGACAACATAGGCTCCCGTATAGCTTTTACCCTTCCTTTCCTCGAATATCCTGTCCGAGGGTTTATTGGGTACCAGAATGTTCCTGTGATGGGCTTCCCTTATCAGCAGATGCTCCACCCTCTGCCCGGAGGCGGTCCGGGAACACTCATACACCGGCAGTCTAACAATCCTTGAAAGCTCATACTGTAGTGGGAGGAGTGCCTCCGCTATTTTAAGAGTGGAGTCCGCGTCACTCATCGAGTACTCGAAAAATGCCTTAAACTCTTCCCCCTCCCCTGTATCCCATATCCTGCGCATTTCCCCTGCCTTAATATCAATCTTTTCCTCGTTGAATAACTCAAAGTAAACGTCTTCGAGCCTGTATCTCGGTAGATTAAAAAGCTGCCGGCATACAGGGAACATGTCCACATGGGGTCGTCCTCTTATTCTAGCCCCGAAATTCATACCCCTTCTTTCCATCTTAACCGCAGCTCCGTTGAAGCCCAGAGCCGGTGTGATCCTGTTAAAAGAACACCTGTCCTTGAGGTATGGGAAGTCGAAGTTATCGCCGTTATAGGTGACTATGATATCTATCCCCCTCTCCTCAACTGTTTCCATGAATTTCTTAATCAAGGCCTTCTCTGAGCTGAGCTCTACCACATACTCAAGTCCCAGATTACCCCCCTTGGTTGACCACACCCTCCTAAGTCCTTTGTTGTCTGAGTAGCTTACCATCAAAATAGGATCTTTCTCAGGTCTAGGCTCTCCCTCTGGGTTGTAGACCTCCATGTCGAAGGATGCGACCCTTAAATCCATCTCCTCAGCATATTCCATTGGTGTAATGCCCGAGTCTATTAAGTAGCGTTGGGCGAAGGGCAGATCCGCCTCCCGCACCTCCTCACACTCCTCCAAGTCTTTCACTTCCCCTCTTAGGGAAGAAACATCCCTGGGCTGCTTGACGGTAATCCTCAACACCCGTCTTTCTATCTCGTGGTCTATCATCTCCCTGCCATCTACGGAAACAACACCCTCCATGGATCTTATTTTTTTCTCTAATTCCTTCCAGTCTCCTCTGGCTGTGGCATAAAAGTAGGGCTGGAAATCCGTCACCTCCTCAACATCCACACCCTTTTTTGTCTTATAGAATAATCTAATTACGGGCTTATCATCCCGTATAGTGTAGCTGGCATCCAACAGGGTCTTCATAAATAGAGTATAGAGAGTGATGGAATAAATTACGCCCAAATACAGTATATATAATCCTCTCCCGTTTAATAGAGGGGTTTGATTAACTCTCTTTTTTGTCTTTTGTTGTTTTTCTAGGGTGTTTTCTGGTGTATTCCACCTGTTTCTATCTTATGACCCTTATTTTCAGGGTGTTTCCCACCCTACCCCCTTTTAGGGGGTATTTCCCTCTTATCAACTATCCTGTTCCTTTGATTAACCCTAGTTTCCGCCTCTCCAGGGTGACCAGCGGATATAGGTTGTAGGCCATGCACTTGAACATCTCCTTGATCCTCACCCGTTGCAGAGTCTTCACAAAGGTGCGGCTTCCATGGAATTTTGAAATTCCTGCTGGAAT
>NJEG01000047.1 GCA_002254565.1 Candidatus Altarchaeales archaeon ex4484_2
TCTCCTCAGCCCTCTTATCCTCAGCCTCCCCCTTACGCTTCTCCTCAGCCCTCTTCTCCTCAGCCCTCTTATCCTCAGCCTCCCCCTTACGCTTCTCCTCAGCCTTCTTCTCCTCAGCCCTCTTATCCTTTATTTCGGCTTTTCCTTTTATAGCACCCTTCCTCTTCTTTGTAGCAATCCTTTTCTTGATAACACCCAGGACCTTATTTAACTCTTCATCCCTTTCCCCTGAAAACACCGCCTTCTTGGTTTTCTCCTGTTCCTCCTCCAAACTCATATTAATATTCTTTCCTGCAGTGAGTATCTTATCACCAGTAAAGGTGTACTCTAACTTGATGATATCCTGTTCCTCCAGAATCTTAGCTAACTCCTCCAGTGACTTCTTATCAGTATCAAGTAGCTTGGCAGCTACAGACAGCTTTATCTTGCCCTTCTTTTTAACCAAGTCAGGTAGTGCGTTAATCCCTGTTGTTATTTTCTCAGCCATCTTTTTACTTGAATCTTAAATTAAATTAGCATTTCATGTAATAAATAGTTTAGAGTATATCCTCTCCAGTTAATCGTCGATAAGCCTCCAGGTATTTCTCCGAAGTTTTCTTGACCACATCCTCTGGGAGCTCTGGAGCAGGGGGGTTTTTATCCCAGTCCAAGCCATTTAGATAGTCTCTAACGAACTGCTTGTCGAAGCTCTTCTGGTTCCTGCCCTTCTCGTAGTCGTCTGCCGGCCAGAACCTTGAGGAATCGGGGGTCAATACCTCGTCTATGAGGATTACTTCCTCCCCAAGCAGACCGTACTCGAATTTAGTGTCCGCTATTATTATGCCCTTTTTCTCAGCCAGCAGGGATGCTTTTTCGTAGATTCTGATGCTGATCTCCCTCAATTCTTTTGTTAAATCCTCTCCAATAAGTTCAGCCATGTAATCCTGGGAGACATTCTCGTCATGCCCTGTTGAGGCTTTTATTGCGGGTGTGAAAATCGGCTCAGAAAGTTTATCTGATTCCACAAGACCGGATGGTAGCTTGATACCACACACTAAACCGCTCTCCTGGTATTCTTTCCACCCGGAACCAGCCAAGTAACCTCTTACAACACATTCAATATCTATTCTCTCTGTCTTATTTACCAGCATGGCCCTTCCGTCTAATTCCCCAGAGTATTCCTTTAACTCTGGGGGGAAATTCTCCATATCTATGGATAGCATGTGGTTGTCTACGATATTTTTTGTGTAATCAAACCAGTATGCTGAAAGCTGGTTCAGGACCTTGCCCTTGTCAGGTATCCCACTAGGTAAGATACAATCGAACGCAGAGATCCTGTCTGTTGCAATAATCAATAATCTGTCACCCAAGATATAGATATCCCTCACCTTCCCCCTTGAATAAAGCTTCAGCGGCAGATTAGTTTCCAGAAGCATCTCTACCCCCCCTATATCAATTATGCAAATATACTATTAAATCACTAGATAACAACCAAAGATTATATATCTATTGTTTTCCCGTTGGTGAGCAAGTGCACGCTTTCACCTAGTTCATATCCTTCCCCTGTAGCTAACTCCACATAGCTCCCCCGCATCATCATATTCCCGTGACATGGTATTACGTGCTCCGGCTTCAATAGATTGATCATGTAGCGATGGTCTTCCCTAGCTGAATGACCTGAAACATGAATCCCATCAAATACCCTAACCCCATACTGCCTCAGCTTGGTTTCCAGTATATACCTGCTTGCCTCATTTAGGGGTGTTGGGATGACATTAGCGCAGAATATAAGGGAGTCACCCTTCTGGAACCTGAAAGGCAGTCTGCCGTCTATCATTCTGGACAAAACAGAATCAGGCTCTCCCTGATGTCCTGTAACAATAAGGAAGTAATCCTCTCTCCTGCCTTTGCCTATCTCCTCCAGCATGTTCCTTGAGGCCTTAGCAGATGAACAAACCCTCGTCTCAGCGGGTAAATCGATTAAATCGAATTTTTTCGCCAAACTGATGTTCTTGGAAAGAGACCTGCCCATGATTACAGGAGTTCTATCCTTCTTTTCTATCTCATCTACGATAGACTGTATCCTCTCCACATGTGAGGAGAATGTTGTGCTCACTATTAGCCCATTTTCTATGAACTCCACCACATCCTTGAGTTTCTTTCTTACCACAGACTCGGAAGGGGTTTTGCCCAGCTCCTGCACCCTCGTTGATTCTATGATTAATACCTTCACGTGACCTTTACCCAGCTGCCTTAGTCTTTTATAGTCTGGTCTGGCAATCAGGGAGTGGTTATCCAGGCGGAAGTCGCTGGCGTAGACAACATCCCCCTCCGGCGTGTGTAAAACCACTATGGAAGCGTAGGGGATGGAGTGGGTTATTTCAATTAATTCCACAGTAAAATTCCTGCCCAGCTCATGTTCCTGGCGGTAATCCAGGGGCCTGTAGTTCCCCTGACGGTATTCACTTTTTATTAGTTCTGTTGTGTAGGGGGTTGATATTATTGGAGTTTTCGGCTGGTGTAGGGGTATAGCCCCAAAGTGGTCCAGGTGTCCATGGGACACTACCTGTGCTTTCACGTTATCTAACCTGTTCGGTTGGGTGATTATGTCCATGTCTACGAGTTCCTGGATGGGTCTCTTTTTCAACTGGTTTGTGTCTTCATCATATATCTGGAGTGTGTCAAGTCGTATACCATTGTCTAACGCTATTGTTTCATCAGCTATGGAAACCCCACTCATGTTCCTTCCAACGGCTTTGTATCCGCCAACTGCTGTTATTTTCATCTTCAGTACTTACTTATTTGACCCCAATCCTATTAATCTATCGATGAATAAGAGACTTTTTATAGCGATACCCTTACCCTACAGGTTCCATGAGACCATAGCGGATTTACAGAACAGGGTGGACGGCTTCGGGAAGCTGAAGCTTGTTAAGCCCGAAAACGTCCACCTCACGTTGAAGTTCCTGGGTAACGTGGATGTGGAGAGAATCCAGGAGATAAAGGATAGAC
Organism: Candidatus Altarchaeales archaeon ex4484_2; assembly: GCA_002254565.1. Lineage (GTDB taxonomy): Archaea > Altiarchaeota > Altiarchaeia > IMC4 > QMZM01 > EX4484-2. The sequence goes on from NJEG01000047.1 coordinate 2,992, forward strand.
TCTCTTTTATCAGGGCAACACCTTCATTTAATATCTCCGTATGCGGTCTGGGGGCTTTCCCAAACAACAAGAGGCCGCAGGTTATCTGGATGGGGGTCAAGAGGGGGTTTGAGGAGATAAAGACGTTGCAGGAAAAAATTGATTCCTCCCTGGAGAGCGCTGGCTTCGACAGAGACAGGAAATTCCACCCCCACTATACACTGGCTAGGGTAAAGTTCCTGAACAATAAAGCGGGGTTGACGAGTTTCCTCAGAGAGAAACATTTCCTGGCGTTCGGGGAGCATACCGCTGAAAGGGTCGTGTTGATGGAGAGCAGGCTCTCATCCGGAGGTCCTGAATACTCTGTGGTCAGGGAATTCCGCCTCAAAAGATAGGTTCATTCAGCAATATTTATTCCTTAGAAGTAAATAATTCTAAAATGAGAACAGCTTCCGTTGAAAGGAAAACAGGGGAGACCAAGATAAACGGTAAAGGAGAATCTAATATATCCTCTCCCCTGAAGTTTCTGAATCATATGCTGGAGAGTTTCTCTAAACACTCGGGCTTTGATTTAAGGGTTGATGCGGAGGGGGATGTTGAGGTGGAAGACCACCACTTGGTGGAGGACTTGGGCATCTGTATCGGCGAGGCCCTGGATAAGGCCTTAGGAGATAAGTATGGTATCGAGAGAATAGCTCACTCGCTCGTCCCCATGGATGATTCAATAGCTACGGTTGCAGTTGATTTAAGTGGAAGACCCTATTCTCTGGTGAATATAAAATTCTCTGAGTTTAAGGATGCTAAGCTAGGTGACGTTTCCAAGGAGAACATACCGCACTTTTTTGAGTCCCTGGCTTTGAACGGTAAACTGAATCTCTACATAAGGGTGGAGGGCGTGAACGACCATCACAGGGTTGAGGCCTGCTTCAAGGCCCTGGGAAGAGCTCTTCGTGATGCTTCCAGGATATCAGGTGAAGACATTCCCTCAACCAAGGGGGTGATATAGAAAATGGAGTACATAGATTTGGGGCATAAGCCAGGGGATGAGGTTGTCTGCCGGTTTTATGTGGAGCCAAATGATATGTCATTGGAGGATGCCTGCAGCCATATAGCAGGGGAGTCTTCGATTGGCACATGGACTGAGCTCTCAACCATGAAGCCTGAAATCGCTGGGAAACTTAAGCCCCACGTTTATTTTTTGGACCGAGACTCTGGCATGGTGGATATATCCTATCCAGTGGAGTTGTTTGAGCCGGGTAATATGCCCCAGATACTGTCCAGCATCTCGGGGAACATCTATGGGATGAAGGCTGTGGAGAATCTTAGGCTTGTGGATTTCTCCTTTCCCAAATCCCTGGCTGAATCATTTATGGGCCCCAGGTATGGTATAGATGGTGTGAGGGGAATTTCGGGGGTGGTAGATAGACCGCTGGTTGGTACGATAGTGAAACCGAAGGTGGGATTATCTTCCAGGGAGCACTCTGAGGTAGCATATAAGTCATGGATTGGGGGCTGTGATATCGTAAAAGATGATGAGAACCTTACCAGCCAGGAATTCAATCCCTTCCAGGACCGGGTTATTGCAACCCTTGAAGCCCGGGATGCTGCGGAGGAGGAAACAGGGGAGAAAAAGATTTACATGCCTAATGTTACCGCTGAGTCTAATGAGATGACAGAGAGGGCTGAGTTCGTTAAGGGAGAGGGTGGAAGGTACGTTATGGTGGATATTCTAACCTCAGGTTTCTCTGCCGTGCAGACGTTAAGGGGTCTGGACTCTGATTTGGTCTTACACGCTCACAGGGCCATGCACGCTGCTTTAACCCGGAACAAGAGACATGGCATTTCCATGAAAGCCCTGGCCAGGATAGCTCGTTTCATTGGAGTGGACCAGCTGCATATAGGCACTGTTGTGGGCAAGATGGAGGGTGACAGAAGGGAGGTTGAGGATATAAGGAAGGTGATAACAGAGGATTTGTATGGTATCAACCCAGTCTTCCCGGTATGCTCGGGTGGATTGCATCCTGGCTCTCTTCCGGATCTGGTTTCGATTCTTGGCCAGGATATTATCATCCAGGCGGGTGGGGGAGTTCATGGCCACCCGGATGGCACGGAAGCGGGCGCTCAAGCAATGAGGCAGTCTCTTGATGCAGTAATGCAGGATGTATCTCTTGAAGAATACGCTTTGAGTCATCCTGAGCTAAGGAAGGCCTTGGAGACATGGGTTGCCTAGCTGCGTTATCTTCTTTTCTTTCGCTTGTCGCGGTAGTACATGAGGGGGTGTTTGATGTTGCATTCCTGGACACATAATCCGTAGCCTTTTATTCTTGCGCATGTTGGGCATGAGTATTTGGTGGGGCTTTTCTTCCCGGAGAGGAACTCTATCTGGTACCTGGATTTTTCTTCGTTGTAGCCGGGGTAGCGTGAGAATATTGTTAGGACGTTCTCTGTTTTTAGGCCGAGGTCTAGGAGGCAGGTGGCTAATACGAACATGCCGTTGTGGGAGATGCTCCCTGCTTCCAGGGAGGCTATTATCTGCTTGATACACGGCGGCAGTGCCTCCATATCCAGTTCCTTCATGCTTATCTCCAAGGGCCTGCCAGAGTATTTGTTGTTGATGTTGTTAGCTGTTTCCCTGAGTTCCGGGGGTGTTTTTGAGACGTTGATTGGCGACATTATCTTATTCATTATTGACTCCCGTATTATCGTCAACTCCTCTGTCTTGTTTAGTTCTATGAATCCTTTATGCATCCTCCGGTTGACGAGCTTCCACTCGGGTTTTATTTTAGCAAGGTCTTGGGCTAGCTGCACGTATCGGGTGTAGTGTATTTTGTTTTCTTGTGTTTCCAGCCCCAGGTCTTTTTTTATTTCCTCGAGAACGGTTTCGTCTTCTCGGGTTAGGAACCGATGGGCTTGGCGTGCTTCAGCCCTGGCGTATTGTCTCATAATGCTCTTGTTTCTTGTCAGGTTCACCAGGATTCGGGCTACCACAAAGCTTAGGATGCTGAGCTCCTGGCTTGTCTCGTCCCCTGCTTGGGGGGATAGTCTGCCTTCAAGGGCTTCATGGACTCTGTTTTGCCCCATCTCGAAGCTGCTGCCGTATACTGGGTGCTCCTGCATTTCCGCGATGCTCATTCCAAGTGATGAAACATATTTTTTGCTCTCATCCAGGAAGGGGTATTTCGCCAGAAGCTTCAGGTCGAAATCAGCCATAATAGAATATTATTTACAGGAGAAATAAAGAATACCTCCCCTTACAAAAGAAAAGGGCGGGTTTGCGGGTGGGGAGGATACTATCCCATAACGTCAAGCTTAAAGAAAAGCTTGGGTAAAAATAATTTGGGTTGTGTGGATGTTCTTTCAGCAGCTATTCATTGGATTATTTGCCTTATTTTCTCCATGAATTCCTCAGAGAATTTTATCAGTTCTCGAGCTTCCTCTTCTGGTGGATAGTATCCGACATCATATTGTGTGCTGTGTCTTGAGGTTCTGCATCCATCAAGCAGTCTTATCATATCTTTCGGTATCTTCCCAGCGTATTTTTCCCCGAGTTCTAGTGTTTCCACTATAAAAACAGAATGTTCATGTAATAGAAACAAAAAAAAGGATTCCAAGATCTCAGCCCACCCAAAAAAAAGAAGGGATTGGAAAGAAAGAAGGGTATGCGGGGGATTCACAACCTAAACCGCGTCCCTCTGGAACCCAGTTTTAAGGTAATCCTGAACCCACCCCCCAACAACATACTATCTATAGAAAGTAAATGCTTTCTTTTTCGCCAACGTTTTTCTTTTCTTGAAAGAAAAAGGTTGCGGGATTTTTTTCCCAGGGATTGTTTTTAGGGTAATGAATTTAATTAGTTTACATGAAATTACGTTACATAATACTGTTTTTTTTCATTCTGAGCGTATTGTTTCTCTCTGGATGCACTCAGACAAAGGAAGACTCAGTTCCATCAACTTCCTCTACAACTGTGACTACGACAACTGCCTCCAGTATAACGTCCACTACAGTATCTGTTAAAACTACTTCCTTGACTACGACCACGACTACATCAGCAACAACCACAATCTCCACGACAACTTCTACATCGATTACTTCCTCCACCCTATGGAATCCCCAATTCAGGGAAGAAGTGATAGAGGAGGAATATGATAGCATACTCAGGCTCATAGAGGTAGATGATAAACCGGTTTATGTAGCGAAAGCCAATAATAAATACTTTGTGGTATGGGAGGGAGAAGAAGGCCAACGCTATGAGGATATAGACTACCTGTCTATCTTTGAGTACAACAAGAAGCCGACTTATAAAGCGGATAGTGGAGTAAGTTGGAGGGTGATAAGTGGGGTGGAAGAAGTTGGAAGGAGGTACCCCCATATAGGTCCGTTAACGGAGGTTAATAACAAGCTAACATATTCGGTTCAGAGTAGAACGGGTTGGATGATTATTTTTGGCGATGAAATAGTCGGCACAGAATACGACTACGTTCATTCTCCTGCTGAAGTCAACGGCAGACTAGCCTATTTTGCCCTAAAGGACAAGAACCGTTTTGTAGTGTATGGAGATAGTAAAACAAAGAACTATCATGGTTTCTCAAGCCAAAATCCCCCCACCGAAATAAATAATTCATTAGCGTACATAGTCAGGGAAAATGAAAAAGAGTATTTGGTGTATGGAGAACATCAGGGGAACTTGTTTGACAGTATAAAGGGTCTTACTGAAGTAGTCGATAAACCAGCTTATAAAGCAACGATAGGAGATAAATCATTTATAGTCTACGGGGAAAAAGAACTCGGTAAGGAATATGATTTTGTTGGTTCCCCAACTGAAGTAGATGGTAAACTAGCTTACTGTGCTATGGAGGTGGATGTAGGATTCGTAGTATTTGACGGGAGGAAACAGATACGTCATTCGAAAGTTTATCATCCAATAGAGGTCGATGGTAAACTAACATATAAATTTGTGAGTGCAGGTAGGTCAGTGATTAGTTATGGCGGGGTTGATGTGGGTCGACAGTATGACCAGGTTTATTGCTTTGCAGAAGTAAATAATTCGTTGGCGTACATAGCTAAAAAAGATGATATGTGGTATATGGTACAGGAAGTATCTGTTTAATAAAAACTGGTTAGCAGGTAATGTCTGTATTGGGCATTTCTTCGTCAAGCTGGATGCATTTTTCTTTCGAAATCCGAGCCTGTGCGAGACATATGTGTTCAATGTTTCTTAGATTCTTGAGTGTCCTAGTATCTAATACTTTGGTGTCGCAGAGGCCTAAGCGTCTGAGGTTTAGTAGTTTCTGGAGAGGTTTGATGTCTGATACTGGACAGCCGTCTAGGAACAACCATCTGAGCTGCGTTAGATTTTCCACGGGTTTTATGTTTGATACCCGGGTGTATTCCAGTGAAAGGTATTGTAGTTTCCTGTTTTGTTTTATGGGCTTGATGTCTGTTACTGGATTATATGTCAGCTTTAGCTCCACTAGTTTATCATGTTTTTCCAGGAGCTTGATGTCTGTGATTGAGTTATTAGATAGGTCAAGTATTTCGAGGTTTGTTAGGTTACTTAGAGGTGTTATATCCTCTATTTCAAGTTCGCTTAGGGTCAGTTCTTCCAGGCATGTTAAGTCACTTATTTCTTTGAGGGCGACATCCCCTTTCTGCCGTATCTCTTTTTCTAGTTTTAATTGGCTTTCAGCGGTGAGCATTATATGCTCGTTTAAGTTGATTATTCCTGTTTCGGTTTCGTATTTGTTGTTGGAGCATGGAATTCTCTGGTATTGAGTGGTTGTGGTGGTTAACCGGGTAGTTAGGGTTGTAGTGGATTCTGTCGTGGATGTGGTTGAAGTGGTTGTTGTAGTTGATTCTGTCATGTATGTGTTTGATGATGTGGTTGTTGTTGTTTTTTCATTATTTAAGGATTAGCTGTAACATGATAAAAGTTGTTAAGGAGTTTATGTGCAAGGAGAAGTATCCTCACTGAACCGCGGATGTCTCTGCTCTCTCACGTATTAACCCATCCGAACCTGTACTATTCCTACAAAGTAAATGTTTTTTTTTGAGGGTGATACACCCTTCTTTTTACAAAAAGAAAGGGGTATGCGGGGGGAGGGATTCGAACCCACGAAGACCTGCGCCACAGGATACCTTATCGTTCTCCGACCTTAAGTCCTGCCCCTTTGGCCGACTCGGGCACCCCCGCATTTTTGTGCTGTTTTATATCGAAAGTGCTTTAGCTGCCTTGTTTTGGGGGGATGCAACACATTTTCTAAAGGGGTTGCTTGGCAGCTCGGGCACCCCCACAGGACACAATAGATATATGGAGTTCGGATTAAAATACCGGGGGAATACAAGCCTGAGAACATGAAATCTCAAAAAGAACCTATCACCGGGTGGATTTTTATCATTAAAATCCCATCACGTTACAGGCGATGGAGTCCGCCCTGGTTTTTTACAGGCCAGAACCGCGTTAAGCTGATGACTTCTGATTCGAGGGTGATACACTATGCGGCTGATTTTGTTAATTGGGGTGGGGGGATTTATCGGGGCCATATCAAGGTATCTGGTTTCAGGGTGGATGCAAAGCCTGGCGACCTGGTTTCCGGTTGGGACCCTGGGGGTGAACCTGCTGGGAAGCCTTTTTTTGGGGCTGGTGATGTATCTCTCAGAGTATCAGGGACTTCTAAACGAAGAGATGCGGGGATTTCTAGCAATAGGTGTTTTGGGGGCGTTCACCACCATGTCAACGTTCAGCTATGAAAGCTTCAAGCTACTTGAGCAAAACGAGATAGCAACCCTGACACTTAATATTACTGCAACAGTTTTCCTATCCCTTCTGGGGATATACGTTGGTAAGATAATTGCGTTAAATCTTAAAGGGTTATGAGAGAGATGAAAAAGGAAACAGACGCGATGTTATTGAGGATATTCATCGGCGAATCAGATAGATACATGGGGAAACCACTGCACCAGTATCTAGTGGAATTCTTCCGCAAGGAGGGTCTGGCGGGAGTAACAGTTCTGAGAGGGGTCTCAGGCTATGGCAAAAACAGCATAGTGCACACCACCTCCATACTGCGGCTCTCAACTGATCTCCCCATCATCGTGGAGGTAGTTGATAAACCAGATAAGATAGAAGATATAAAAAAGAAGCTGGAGGGTGTGGTCACTGAAGGATTGATAACTGAAGAAAAAGCAAAAATCGTGTTCTATGAGGGAGGGGAGAAACCCGAAGAACAAAACAAGATAGGGTAGTAGGTAAGGATAGACTGACCTCAGTTATTTTATCGCTTAATAATTCTTGAGGTGGATTCGGCTTTACCGCCTCAAATGCACCCCCACATTATTTTTTTTCTCGAACGATGTATGTTGTATCCCATCCTCTGCTTTGGGATGCCGGATAGTTCATATAATTCATCAACCAGACCCCCCCACACCAATCAAGTGCTTAGGGGGGAATGGTATTGGAGGGGTTTTAGATGGCCACACCGAGTTCTTCGATTGCTTTCTTGGTTTTATTAGCTGCCTCATTCGCTGCCTGTGGGGTTTTAGCTCCTGTTATGATCATCTTCCCGCTCTTGAAGACAAGCATAACGGTTTTCGGCTTGGCTAGAGAGAAAACAAGTCCCGGGAACTGCTCCGGCTCGTATTCGGTGTTCTCGCATTCCATGGCCAGCATATCCAGGTTCACCTCAAAACCTAAACTTGCCGAGGCAACTATGTTTTGGATTAGGATACCTCCCTCCCCATATACCTCTATTTTTTTATTCACCGCTTTAAGAATGTAATATTTTTTTCCATCCGTTATCTTCCATTCATCATCCGCTATTTGTTCAACTGTAGCCTTATCAGAAAGTGTCTTATCATTGTCAATAAATTTATTCTCCAAATCCTCTGAGATTACGCCTTCCATAACTTCTTTTTTGAATTCAGGGGATATGTTAAACAAAAACTGATCTTCAAAGACGGGTTTGGTTTCCACTATAGTGCCACCATCCTTCAGCTTGTCTATCAACTTATTCCTTGCAACTTCTATATCCTTATTCGATCGTGCCCCAGTACATATCACCTTACCTGAGCTGAATATCAGCATAGCGAGCTTGGGTTTCTTTATCCTATACACGACCCCGGGAAACTTCTCGGGGTTGTATTCTAATCCCGTAGCGGTGCTTGCAAGCTTCTTCAAATCAATTTTTTGGTCAAGTGTTATTCCAGAAACAATATTTTCTACCTTAGCTTCTATTCCCATTTTCCACCTCCCTTTAACAAAATAGGGAATTAGAAATATAGTCTTAGTTCTTTATATAACATATTAAGTAGAGTGTTACTCCATCATCACAGGATTGTTTTTAATTCTTTTAGGCTTCGCAGTATTGGAATAATATTAAACATGATGTGGAGGGTGATATCCACAGGTCCCGCACCCATAGCGTTCGGCACCGACACAGGAAGGGTTGTTGCCTGAGGTACTACATCCCGTGTTCTTCCAGCGTGCTTAATTTAAATTTTTAGGGTCATCATAGGCTGCAATTTAGCGACCTCTGTGCCCAGATCATAGGTCATAATCTGTCTGATAACAGACTCGCCCCGGTAGGTGTAGGGCAGCTCCCTAGGATTGCTGATTATCATGGTACCGAACTCAGATATATTTTTCTTTGGGCTCATCTCATCAACCTTCGACGCTGGTTTCATACCCTGGAGTATGAAGCTGTTGCCCATGCTTGTGTGTACGGTTTTTATTTTCGTGTAAGGCATCTGCACCTTGTATCCCCCACCATGGGGTAATATGTTAACATCCATAAGATCCTTCATGGAGCCGGTTTCGTTAGCTTTCTCATAAAAGCCCGCCCTCTTCACAACCTCCTCCGACAGACTCCTTTTGCCCTTGAATATGTGCAACGGCAGATCCCATCTTAAGGCAACAGGGAGGATTGCCTCACCTGGCGGATAGCTTACATCCATGGAGTCGTGCACTCCCAGACGAATCTCGTTCTTCCGGAATAGGCCTTGATGTGTCAGGTTAGATAAAATCTCAAGGTCGCCTAATACCTCCTTTATCAGAGTCTCCCTCCGTTTCTTGGAGAACTCGTTGTATTCCAGCCAGTTCCGGTAGTATTTCTTTCCCATTGAACCGCTTAAAACAGATATCTTTCCAAGGGGTGTTTTAACCCATTCCCCATCATCTACTGCACCATACATTACGTCCCGCCTCTCCTGACCGGAGCCGTGCATTATCGCGTAATAGGAGGTGGATGGCATCCTGTCTTCTATGTCAGGTGATACCTCAAGGGTTTTGTATAGCTCAAAGAAGTGATTGCCTTTGCCGAAGTCGGTTTCCAGTCGGGTATCTCCTAGATATATGTCTGATTCCTCCACCTGAGCTATTCTCTCGATGACTTCCTCTTGGGAGGGGAGTTCGTCCATTTTAGCCAGTATCATGCCACAGGCGTTGGGTCTCATCTCAGGGAAATACATGCCCTTCTCCCTCCACCTGAGTACCGCACCATATCCGAAGCCGGCCTGCCATCTGCCGATGTTCCGGGTTATGGTAGCGTCAGGGCCGAAAACACATAAAACATCTTCGCTGTCCAAGGCATACATCATCCGGGCCATGCCATACCTCATGTTCTCGTATGAGAGAGCGGATGCGAGATCTCTTATACTGAGAGAAAAAATATGTTTCTCCGCTAGCTTCAAAAGCTCTTCACCTGGCATACTGGATACTGGGGACATTTTGTTTTTCAGGATATTACTATTGCATCTATTATTTAAATAATATGTATCTACTGTTGGACGAGAAAGGGAACAGTTACCTGATTAAGGGAGAAACGGATTTCCACTCTAAATACGGCGTCATAAACGCTGAGGAGTTGAGGGGGAAAACCCCTGGAGAGAGTATTGAATCCCACACCGGAAGAAGATTCTCTGTTCTGGAGCCGGGGAAACTGGACTACATAAGGAAGGCCAGGAAGGGTCCCCAGAGTGTGACACTCAAGGATTTGGGTTTGATTACAGCCCATACATGTATTTCATCAGGCAGCAGGGTGGTGGATGCGGGCACAGGCTCCGGGATTATGGCCATGTACCTCTCTAACCTGGTTTACCCCCAGAAGCTGGTCACCTATGAAATCAGGGAGGATTTTGCTGAGATAGCCAGGGGAAACTTCAGGAAGGCTGGTATAGAGAATATCGAGTTAAGGTTGGATGACATCTATGAGGGTATAAAGGAGAAGGAACTTGATTTAATCACCCTGGACTTGCCTGAGCCGTGGAGGGTTATAGAGCACGCGAGAGAAAGCCTTAAGCCGGGAGGTTATTTGGTTTCTTATTCCCCCTCCATCAACCAAAGCAAGAAACTATTCGACTGCCTTGAGGGTTTCAGGTCCGAGACGCTGGAGTGTCTGAGCAGGAATTGGAACATGGAAACAGTAAGACCCCATAGCAGGATGCTTGGACATTCAGGTTTCCTGTCTTTTGCCAGGCTGGTTGAGAAGAACTGATTACTTAACGAAGAACCGCTTACCGCATTTCTTGCATACATATTTTTCCGGGATGAAACACTCTGAACATACTTTTTTACCGCAGACTACACAAGTCCTTAAGGTATCTCTTCTCCCGCATAGCTCACATGAGCCGTGTGAGGGTAGAGAATAGCAGATAGAGCATAATGAGCTATCCTGGTGATAATGGTATTCACAAACCCTTCTACCGCAGTATACGCATTCATAGAGTTTCCCATATTTACCACAGATATCGCACGATCCATACATTCTTTAAGGAAATACTGAAAGTTTGATTAACTATTGAGGGTTTTGAATAACCCTTGTTTTTATGGTTAATTATTTGGTTTCCCAAATATTTAAGTGAGAGCTAGGTGATTGATTATGTCTTGTGACATACCCGGGGAGTATGACACGTGTCTGAGGCAGAGCCTCAGCCACATTCCAGCATTATGTTTTACGGGGGCAGTATGAGCGTGTTCGTGGCTTAGGTGATCGATTAGAGTTGATGAAGGAACAGATAGACTGGGACCCTTTTGTTCCGTTGGTTAAGCGTGTGTTCCATAACACGTGTGTTCCATAACAACACGTCCAGGGGTGGCAGACCCAACACTGATGAGGTGGTGGTCCGCTGCATGCTGCTTCAGGCCGGGTACGTGTGGAAGGCCGTATAGGCCTTCCAGCGTGTAGAAATCGATCAACTCGATTTCTCACATGGTTTAACTGATCCGGAGCTGGAATACCAGTGCTGTGACCGACTCAGCTTCAGGAACTTTTTGGGTTATCCTGAGTCCGTCCCTGATTTCACCCCCGTCTGGGAGATATGGGACATTGAAATCACCACCTGATTTCATGGCTTTGGAAACCCGCTGGTTTCCAAAATCGCCTGCAGAAGGCAGGCGTTGACGAGCTGATGGAGGAACTGCAGCAGCTTAACCTGAAAGGCTACGAGATCAAGACTGGTGTTATACAGGATGCTAGTTTCGTGGAAGCGGATGCAGGCCGGAAACGGGTGCAGCGGGAGAAGAAAGGACGGAAGATAAAGTACAGCGATAAACAGAAACAGTATATGGACCGCGATGGCAGCTTCACCGCGAAAAACAATCAAGTGCATTACGGCTACAAGAGCCATGTGAAGGTGGACGTGGATCATCACTTGATCCGCGACTGTGAGGTCACCACGGCGAAAACACATGACGGCGACGTAGACCTGGTATGTGAAGGAGATGAAGCAGTTTACCGGGACAAGGGCTATTTCGGCAAGCCCCTGTCCGCCCGGAACGTGAGAGATGAGGCCATGAAGCGGGCTACGGTGATTAAGCGAGTACATT
>NJEG01000007.1 GCA_002254565.1 Candidatus Altarchaeales archaeon ex4484_2
AACATTAAATCCTTTGGCATATCTAAGCATTACCGGCATAAAACAGCCGGGATGTATTCAGCAACAGGACACCAATACGTCCTCAGCCAGCATCTCCCGTCATCTGCATCAACCACCGATGCTAAACTCGTCTGATATATTATCTGGCCTGGGTAAAGAGGCTCCATATCCACATACAAAAATATTTGCTGTGAAATCTGCAGCTAATCTCACTTACATTGACTGTACATTTCCTCAAAGCTCCAAAGTGATCGCCAATCATTGTTTCCTTATCAGTGAAGAGAGATATTTTGAGCTGATAATCTGACGAAAACTATTGGTTCATTAGCAGCACCCTTGAATTTTAACGTCTTATTCTCCAAAAACAGGAACGTTATCCATAAGATACTGTATCCCAGGATTACCTATACTTAAATCGTTACCGTTATCAACAACTTTGACGAATGTTCGACTTCCCTGAGGGTATTCATTATTTCCGTTATGCCATGACCAAATATTCAGTCCTTCTGATGAAGGACTTGCTTCTTCCTGCTGGTAAATTGATCTTATTTCTCTAAAGAAGCCGCCGTCAAAACTTGTCGTAACGTATTCTAATCCGAAAGTGCCAGTGTTTTTATAAGGAAGCCCTGGTGTGTCGGGATCATATCTAACCATACTCAACATCCACACCTCTTTTCCGTATTCCACAGCTAAATCCCTTACAACCTTATTTACCAATCGGTGATGTATATGCCCATATTCACCCCAATTATTATGTGTTATGACTTTTTTAATATTTTCGTCTAGGAAATACGGCCTTAATTTTGTTTTGATGTTATCATATGTAATCTTTGTTTTTCTAAGCTCCGTATTCAACCAAAAGTTTTTATACTCCTCAATTGATACCTGCCCCCATACAGGCACCCAGTTATTCTTATAATAATCCGGGTGCTGGTTAACAACATTCATGTGTGAGGGTGTTGTGGGGAGGGCTGCCAGTATGAATTTATCGCTTTCCTTCCAAAAAGGCAGCATCCATAACAGATCATCGTCTTGATGCGCGAAAATTATTATGGTTTCTCCCACCGGCTCAACGCATACCCCGTTTTGGCAAATTTGTTCTTCTGGACAATTCTGGGGGTCTCCTAACTCCAAACACTTGTCTTCATCATAATTGCCACAGGTTTCAATCTGGTTGCTACCTACACAACGAGTTTGTCCGCTAGAACATTCATCAGTGCACTCGTCTCCATCACCGCCGCTGACTTCAATACACTCGCTTGTCATTGTATCAACCATACAGCCGCCGGCAATATTTACTCCACATGGATTCATCGTACAACTCACTCCACCGTAATCCCCACAACCAGAGGGAGGACTACTACTACAACTCACGCAGTTATTGTGTTTATTCACGTAACAGATGCCTGGAACACTGCAGATATTATAGATGCAATCCTGATACCCGAAGGACATGGAATAATCGCTGCACTCCGTGATCAGAGAGCAATTAATACATGTTGGTGTTGTTGTCGGCCCCCCAGGAGAACGGAAAGGGAAATACAGTATATTAACGATATTAACCACCAAAGCCATCAGGAGCAGGACAATAATCACGTACTTGATAGACCTCTTCGCCTCAAAACCGCCGCCAGAATAATCAGGATAGTAGAAAAGAGATCCAGTAAACCGCTGACATTCTGATAGCCTCCGCATCCGCTGACACAGACCGCATTACATTGTTCCCTAGCGCCGTCATCCTCGATTTCAGCACACCAGCCAGAGCAACAGGATTCACAATCCTCCCTGCAGTTCGCATACCCCCCGCAGAGCTCGCCCCAGATTTCAAGACAAGCATCGCAGCATTCCTTCTCAGGGTCAAAATCCCCAGAAAGCCACTTACTCTTCGCAGTTGCCTGCGCAGTAATCTCCCGACCATGGCAGATTCCAGTGCACGAGCACTTATATAGGAGGGTTACATTCAGCGGGGATGTTGTCGTAGTCACGAATTCCTCCACAACAACAGTCACAGTATCCGTGTCTTTTTTTTCTACATCAGGGCCTGAGCCGGTGAAAGTCAATGTCACAGTAAAGGTTCCCTCAGCGGTGTATTTGTGGCTGGTGCTTTCCCCTGAACCAAAGCTGCCGTCCTTGAAATCCCACTTGAAGCCGCCTGTTCCAACAGACTTGCTGGCATCGAAGTAGGCTGTGCCCCCAACACCTATAGTAATGGTTTTTTTGTTTACTGTTGTTGAGGTCTCTCCTACGTAGGCTACTGCCTTGAAGTCAACGACCTCAACAGTCACAGTACTCGTGTCTTTTTTACCTGCATCATCTCCTTCCCCGGTGAAAGTTAAGGTCACAGTAAAGGTTCCCTCAGCGGAGAAGGTATGTGTTGCAGCGGGTGTTGTAGCGTCTACCGAACCGTCGCCGTCGAAATCCCACCCGAAGCTGCCCTCACCACAAGAGTCGCTGGCATCGAAGTACACCACATCGCCTATGTCAACGGTAACGCTTTTATAGTTAACATCTGATGCCGTCTTACCAACCTTGGCCACGGCATTAAACTCCGGCTCAATGGGGCCAACATTTGTAGTATCACAGCCACATCCCCATTTATCCCCAATGCTGACATGTATATGGTTCCCTTCGTCTAGAAAATACCCCCCTCCACAGTAAGCGAGAGCATCCCGTATTTCAACATCATACATTTCTTTGTTAAAATCAACTGCATAGGATTGTCCTACACAATTATTGCCGCCGTAGTGGCATGATCCTTCACCGTGGGCACAGGGTGGCCGGCTCCATGAACCGATAACACACCTATCCATCCCCGCTGAATCAGATATCGAGCTTATAGATTTCGCACTCTCAGGGAGGTAGCCCTCCATGCAGATCAGAAGATCCCTCAGTTTATCGGACCTGTCACCGCATTGTTCGACTGGGTTTTTTATATCGCTGGTGAGGGTGTACCCATCGCAGACATAACCACCTACTGGGATGGAGAAAACAAAAAGCGAAATAATAATTAAACAGCTTATTCCCTTCAGGCCACGCCCAGCTCCCTTAGTTTCTGAATCCATAGTTGAGTATCACCTGGGACTATGAGGACGTCTTTCTCTTCATTGTTTTCTATGTAGTTAACACGGAGGTATTCCCTGAAAAGCTTGCTCTCTGTTTTCACTTTCTGCACCGAATTGAGTGGTATATCCAGGACCACATCAAGCTCCTTGCCGATAATCCTCTTGTTGGTTAAGTACAGGCTCATGTACTTATGGGAGCGTCTCCCCAGCAGGCGACCCCTCTTGGATGGAAACAGGACATAACCCTGGTCTATGCTCTCCAGGATTATTGACTCATCCTCATCTGTTCTGGGGGGAATAACCTCCTTCTCAAAAGACATGAAGATGAGATAGCTGCCGAACACAGCCAACAGCAGGGATAGAAAACCCACTATGAACGGGAAACCAGTCAACAGGTTGTATACCAGAGCCAGAATCAATGCTATAACAAAACCCGCTATTACGCCCTTATATCCCAGAGCCCTTAGATCAGATTTATCCAATCTCATAATACCACCCTTAATTATTTAGGTTGAGGAGAAATAAAGGATTTCACCACACAGGACCCTTTGGGGGACCAACCGGTTTAGGTGGTGTAATCTTCTCTTTCTTGTATTCCTCGAACTCAGCCTCCTCTGCCATGTCAGCAACGCCTGAAAGCCATGGAACCTCAAGGGCTGAGAAAGCCACTATCATCATAGCCAGCCAGTCCATTAAACCCATAGCAAACAAAGGCCCTATAATAATCAGGAGATAGCACGCCAGACCCATACCCACCCTGAATGCCTGCTCCCCAACCAGTTCCGTTGGCATGTGCACAACAGCTAAGGTGATGCCCACAATAATCAACGCCTCAATGAATTGGGTGGCAATCCACCAACCCGTCTGGTAGAGCATTTCATTACCCAGCCTCCTGGTTAAATGCAGGGAGTTCAGGAATATGGTGAACGGGAATAGTATCGCCCACAATATGACCATAAAGTACCTTAACACCAGTATGGTTGCGGCAAAAAGATAGAAGATTATCTGGAAAAAGGCTATATCCACCAAAGTCATCGTGTAGGCGGATAGTATGTGGGTGAGGTCTAAGAGCAGCTGCATTATGGGTATGGTCAGGATGATAAGTCCAATGGAGAGAATCATCCTCAAAAGTGTTGATTTAGCCCGCGCTCTTCCCAGAGGTGAGGCTGACATGAACAATAGATAAAAGACTGTTACAGCAATGCCGAGTATGTAGAATGGTTCGAGGAGGTGTATGAAGAAATCCAGTGTGTGGACAACAACCGGCTGGGTAAGGTTAGGTTTAAGCAGGATGAAGTAGTCTATGTCATTGCATATGTCTTCCATCTTATCCAGAACACCTATTTTTATGCCAAGGTATCCTACAAGCACCCGCCCTGAAATCTTCTTGAACTCACCCCTGAATGCTTTAACAACGGGGTATTTGTTACCCCACTTATCTAGTTTTCCTAGAAAACTATGTAGTAGACCGGGGTGATGCATTCCTGCTGTACTCGCAACGATACTCTGCGCCCAGAACCCTACCTCATCGGTCGTGTGGCTTGAGGTCATTACACCCTCAATCCATGTATCGGCTGTGGTGGAGCAGTTCTCGATATCCAAGCCCTCCCTCTCACCCTTAACAGAGGCGTAGATGTGGTGGCCGTTGTTCATGGTGAAATCAAAGTGTGTGGCAGCTATATCAGAGAGGTTGTCGTTGTCTATGACTCCTGGGGTGTCGGTGTCGAATCTACAACCCCTCCCCTCCACCAGCGGGCTTTCCGTAAGCTCCGTATACCCCACATCCAGACCCTTCTGGACTACAATCATAGCCCTCTCCCCGGTCACAGAGCATACCTCCTCTACGGTGGCTTTAAGGGCGTCACATGTGCCCCTCTGCATCAGCTCAGCGTTTTCAATGAATCGCACACAGGGACTGTCTATCCTGCATTCTCTTATGTATTTCCCGTATTCAGGTGTCCCTGGTAGAAGCCTGCAGGTGCTTTGCTCCACCCCTGCAAGCCCTTCATTTCCAGGAGACGATTCCCCCAACTCTAAGGCGCTCACGCTAGCTGATAACAATAAGGCGAACAACGCCAGCAACACCATCCCTCTTTTTCCGTAATCCATTCTCTCAGTAATCCTCTGGTGGCTTGATGACAACCTCCTCCTCCTCAAAGGGCTCCCTCTCAAGTGTTGTTTCACTCACTAGCACAGAACCGCTGCTTAGTGGAGCAGCCTGAACTATCTCGAACATGAAAATCGACAGCCCCATCCAGTTCATAACACCCATTATCATGAAGGGAACAGCGAACATAAAGATAAGTGATGTAGCGTATATGAACTCCAGCGGGAGATTAGGTGATATAGCAGGGAGAGTCGCTACTGCTATGGATATAATGAGTAATCCCACAGCCCAGCCCAGCTGCAAAAAAATCCAGATGATAGTCTGCTCGAACATCATCTTCCCCACGTTTCTGGTTAAACCCCATGAATAAAAGAATATGGTTACCGGCAGGAGAACAGCCATCACCCCCGCCATGACGTATCGTACGAACAGTATCAGATACAGGGCCATCAATAGCACAGTATCCAGGAGGAACAGCTCTATACCACCATACCTGTGTATGAGGGTTATTTTCACGAAGGTATCGAACAGATCCTGAGCAGCCGCCTGGAGCGAGCCCAAGGCTATTGTTATGTCAGCGAGGTTCATAATCTGGGATGTCAGGCTCCCGGAAACATAATAAAGCAAATTGACGAGTAAAGGGGATACTGAGATGAGAACCAACCCGATAATCAGCTTACCAAACCATTTCTTAGCCTTCGCCCTGTTCAGCGGAGACTGTGAGACAAAGAGGATATAGAACCCCGTTAACATTATGGCTGCTATATAAAAGGGCTGCATCAGATTAATGAAGAAACCCATGAAATGCTTTATACCCCACATAGGCGGGTTGGCTTTTATCAGGGAGGGCATATTATCGAATACCGATAAATAAAAGTAATGAACGAGCCTGGACGAGTATATGATAACCCCCTTCCTGGCAAGTTTCGCTGATTCACTAGTGAATGTCTGGAAAATTCCCGACACCCATGGATGCTGACCAACGCTTCCCTTCGTTTTAGCAGCGGAGACTGAGGAGACAGAGGCTAACACTAGCAGGAGCAATACAATAACCACCACCAAATATCTTGTCCTTGTTTTCATGGTAGAAAGTCACGGAGGTGATGTGACCATATCAGGGGGAATATTATCAGCATTGCATATATTGTAGCCCCAAGCACGAAATCCACGATATTGACTGTTGCAGGCATAGCCTCATAGAAGTGATGGAGCATGATTTCTGTCCCGGCAACTCCCACCACAGACCCTATTGCTCCACCGAGGAGTAAACCCCACCAATTAAGAACCTTTCCCGTCTGCAGCCCAATCTCCGCCGTAGATGGACCAATAGCCAACACACCCATGAGGTCATACATGCCCCTGAGGTTTGTGAACGATATCTCGGCGTTCAAGACAACATGCTCTTCTATTGTGGTGCCGATACCGACGAATACAACAATGATTAAGGCAATGAATACCTGGAGGAATATCCACACAATCAACTGCTCCAGCAGTTTCTTGCCTATGCCCTTAAACCAGGGGAGGGTGTAGAACAAAATCCCCAAAGGGAATAATACCATTAAGAGCGTGATAAGTATGTGCCTCAAACCCAGTATTATGTAGGGTATGAAGGACATAGCAAAAAGCAGGGTGAGATAAGGGAGGCCAAGATCAGTATACGGTACTGCTGTCAATGCATAAACCCAGAACAGGTTTTGGACTGCACCGCCCAGAGCAGCCTTTACCTCCTCCCCGCTTACCAGACTGAAAACAGACTCAGTCATCTCCTCAGACAGCCCCAGTAGCAGGTTTATTATGGGTATGGATAGGGAGATAACAACCATCGAAACCAGCAACCTGAGCAGGATATCCTTTGCCTTAGACCTTGATGAGGGCGATACGGGCATGAAGAGCAGATAAAACCCCACAGTTAATATAAGTAGCACATAAACTGGTTGCAGTATCCTTATGAAAAATGCTATGAGTTCAAATATTAAGGCGTCGTGTGGTGAGGGGTTGGATATTATCGCCATATGATAGTTGTTAGGAAATGACATAGCATACTTGGGCATGAATCCCCCGTGGATTATTTTAACAACAAGAATCATTCTAAGAAAGTATCCCATACCCTCCCCTATGAAACTGCCGGTGCCTATTAACCCCTGACCTGTCCAAAAGCCTTTTACACTAGACCATACTCCTGATAAAAAGCCCTGTGAGAAAACGTTCGTGGAGAAGACTATGATTAACAACAGAACCATTACTACCTTGTAATCCCTTCCCCGTTCAATTTTCATTTTTTTATGGTAAAAAGTTTCTGAACCATGCGAGCATCAACGCTGGAGTAAGTACGAGACTGAACGCACCAACCAACAAAATCAAATCAAATCCGAAATCTAGTATAAATCCAAAATTGCTATTGCAGCAACAGCAACTATCACAGCATTAAATATCTGCAGGGAAGACCAGAGTATTGTCTGCTCCAGCATGTTCCTGCCTATGTTCTTGGTGAAACCGAAGGAGTACAGGAATATGGATAATGGGAGGAGTATAATCCACAAGAGAACAGCCAGATACCTTAATATAAGCATCAGATACGTCCCCCAGACAAGAAAGAAAAGAGGTAGGAAGGCGTAATACCCTAGCTCTACATTAATAAGACAAGACCATATATGCAGCTTTTTTAAACCCTCTATCACCTTATTCAGGGTGTAGGTGTAGTATGCGATATCAGCCTGTCCCAGAACAGATGAGGTGATGTTCTCTGTTATATAGAGGGTTATGGTCATTATTTGAGGAGCCAGTGATATCAAAACCAGTGAAATAAACAGCTTAACCAGCATGGATTTCGCTTTATTCCTCCCTGAGGGAGATGATGAAACAAGTATGAGATAAAACCCGGTTATCGATATGGCAAGCACATAGAATGGTTGTAGAAGCGAAACAAAAAATCTTATTAAATCCAGCACTATAGGATCCTGGGGTGAGGGATTCATCAAAATAAAATCCCCCAGGTTAGCTGATAGCGCATCAAGCCCCCTGGTAGCATATCCGGAAGCAGCCAGGTAGTAAACCAATCTCTTTACCACATACACTGTAGTCTTAGCTACGCCTTTGGCAGCTGACTTCCCAGGATAATCTCCTGCACAAACAAAAACAACGATAAATGAGAGTATCAATAACGCTGCTATGACCAGGACGTATCTTCTCTCTTTTTTCATGGTTACGGGGGTAATAATTTCTGGAAAAAGGTGAACATTAATAGGGGTCCTAAGAGCAACATGAACATACTAGTCCAGGTGAATATGCTGATGAATAAGGGCTCTCCCGGGATATCTAATGCATCCATAGCACTCCCTAGGAGGGGTATATCGCTCTTATGGATGCCTATACCATATGCTTCATACATGCTGGTTGGGACGATTGATATTCCCACAGCGATTACAACAATCGTGATGCCGTAGAAAACCTGCAGGCTCGCCCATAAAAGAGTCTGTTCCAACATGGTCTTCCCGAATCCCCGGGTGAACTCAAAAGATGAGAGAAAAATAGTGAACGGCAACAGGAGACCCCACAAAAACACCATAAAGTATCTGATGCTTAACATACCGTGTATTCCTATAAGTATAAGCACCAACAACAACACGAAGGGTGTGGTCCACACAATCTCAATCTCCACCAGCTCGATTCCATGCAAGGCGTGTCCAAATTCCTCTAGTGTCCCCTTCGGTTTTATAAGTCCACCAAAGAAGGCTGATAGTAAACCAACGCCACCATAAAAAGCATTGGGAGCGTTCGCCAACACAACCAAGTTCCTTGTGGCACATATCATCGAGGAAAACTCTGATGCTGCTATCGAAACATAAGCCTTGGGATTTAACTTGTCCCCTATAATCTCGCCGGTGGAGTTCTCCGTCAACGATAAAAGCAACCCCATAAGCTCCGAAGAGAATGAAACCAGGACCATGCTTATAACAAGTTTAGACAGCAACGACTTAGCCCTAGCCCGGCCCATGGGAGAACCGGGTATGAATACTATATAAAATCCGGTCACTATTATGGCCAGTATATACACGGGATAAAGCAAACCCACGAAATACCTGAGCAAATTAAGAGCCGCCGGGTTCTTGAGGTTGGGATTCAACAGGATGTATTTAGCTAGATTATTCTCTATGTCTTCTGAGATATCAGTCATCGAAGACCATACCAAACTCATGTAAGCCACTCTCTGAAACAGATCAACATTTTCACCTTCAGTAAAAAGTTTGAGAATTGGACCCGTCAGACGGTTGTTCTCTACCTTGCCGATAAATGTGGTGGGGTCTATAGGAGAACTTTTCCCGGAAGAAAATACAGATGGTATGATATTCAGGACCAACACTGAAACAATCAAAACAGCAAGCAGTTTATTACCCCCCAAATCCATTTATCTCCTACCTCTCAGATCCTCCAACCAGCTTTCAAGCTCCATCCTGCCCACTCCAAGGAATTTATATGAGAACACGGCCACGACCAGAATCGCCAACAACAAAAGAATCTCCGGGGAAAGCAGCGGCGTGTAAATCTCCACAACATTAAACCTCACAACCTTATCCAGGGAGCGTCCTGTTGGGTCAACATCACCATGGTGTTTCATCTCCAGAGAGAATGTTTCATGGGCATTTAATGTAAACTCAGCATATCCATCAGCATCCGTAACCACAAAATATTCACCGTCTTCCTCGCTTAAACCATTAGGACTTAGAGTGGATATGTCAATATCCTTGCTCCACACATCAACCCTCTTACCTGACTCACCCCTGTTTTTATCAATATTATACAGCCATAACTTAACAGTCACCTCTGTGCCAGGAGACAACACCACGCCCTCGGGCTCAACCTTGTAGGTTAACTCAACAGCGTCCCGGATTTTGAACTCATCAGCATCGCTGAGATTAATCACCCTGCTCTCGTAGAGGGTATCTACAACCAGTTTACCGTCCTCAAACTCATCCCTGGGTATTATGTCATAATCCTCCTCCCCGGAATAGAGGTGCCTGTACGGCTCATAGTCTGTTCTAAAGTAGAGCGTGTAGTAATGACCCCCAGGAAACACAGCATCTGAAACATTATGCTTGAAGTCGACAACAACTAATTTATTAAACCCTCCCATGGATTTCGCAGCCTCCAGACCATACCATGTCATATCCTCAATGTTCTTATTGCCGAAGATGACAAAATCATAAGCCTTGCCCACATTCACGTTATCCACAATAAGATTACTCTCCAAAGCCTCTATCTCAATACTCCTCATTTGTGGGGAGACATCATAACAGATTTTATTCCATCCAACATCACAATCCTCTGTATGGTATTCATATTCATCCCCCTCATCTATGGTAATCCTTATTTTACCAGGGTGGTTGGAGTCCACCCCAAACTCCAGACACAGCTGGTTATCCGGATCAGATGTAGCACCCAGCGGTATATACTGTATCACAGAAGACCCTTCAGAGAGGAATAAAGCGTAACCGTTCCTCCCCATCCACTTCACGATTGGACTGCCTTTAGTGGCCTCCCACGGACCCAGCCCGGTATCGAATCCCATCTCGAAGTCTCCGTTGACTATGACGCTACCCTCATCCTCATGGAATGTTCTGTTGGATGTGCACGGGTTATCGTATCTCTTATCCGGGGCACAGACACAGTCATCTCTCTCAATTAAACGGTCACCGTAGCAGGCCATATATAATGCATCGAATCTGAATTCATCAAAACAATAGACCCTGTTGTGCTCGAACTCGCACTCAAGGAGACCTATCTCGTTAAGGTATCTGGTGCACAGGTCGTCTATGGCCTGCTTGTTGTCCTGGATTGAACCGTCAGTACAAATCCTTTCCACAACAGGATTATCCGAGTAATGGTTACACAGGAGTTCCTCAATGTCATCCCTGTATCTTAGGGGACTCGTGTTCATACACAGAGGCCGCATTATGTCTTCCGGGTCGCATTCACATACGGGGGGAGGGTCACAAAAAGTCTGGCACTGCTCCGGGAACTCGTATTTCTCGAACTCATAACCGTAGCGGCTGCCTAAACCGTAACCACTATTACCTGCAGAGCTTGATTTCTTTTTTATTGTTGAATGCTGGATGGGGGTTATAATCTTATGAGCGTCTGCATCAGAGTCTCCTACAAGAAGGGTCATCCCCCTGAACAAATCCGGCTGTATGGTGAAGTTGATGAACCCGTAGGTGACTATAAAATCCCCCTCCTTGTATCTTGTAGCATCCAAGACCAGATGATGGTATATGGGCGAATCCTTCCAGCCGCTTGCGCAGCCGTTGTATATCCAGGGCACCTTCTCCCAGTTATACACATGATATTCACTCTCTATTGTGGTTGTATTCTGCTCATGATACCAGGACAGGATCTCCTCCCTCCACTGGTGGAAACAATAATCACAGTAATGTGGGGGACAGCTTCGGCAACATGGACCATCACATGAACAAGTGCATATTAGCATGATTTTCTCGCTCACTCCACCGCAGACATCCTCCTTATATCCAGTGTTGCTGTCTGCTAAAATAAACTTGTATGTGGGAACAATACCGCTAGGACAGGGACAGGTGCATAAACATTCCTCACAGTTGCAGTTTAATCTGTCGCAGGCTGTATAAAACCGGTCCTCTCTGATACCTGTTAGATAATCCTGTTTAGCTATGAACTTTAGCTTCATGTATGAGCTATTCACCACATTGGACCTGAAAACATCAGAGTCTATGGTAAACCCAGACCACCTTCCCAGCTTGGACTTATAGTATCTCACCGCCGTAATATCCGAGCAACCATCCGGGTCCTTACATTCATTAATTGCTGTATCAGGATCATCAAAATAGGGCTCTGAAGCTATCCAGTAGGCGCAGGTCACCTGGAAGGGCACATTACCGGTATCAATTATCTTGAGTTCACCGATTACCCCATCACCCTTAGACATCCAGATGTTTTCGCTTATGTTATAGATCTCCATCCGCTGCGGCTCCCCAAAAGGCAACATGCTACCAGAAGATAACCCAACCTTGAACTTTGTGGAAGCTTTACCTCCACCCTCCAGTATATACTTGGTGAGACACAACGGCCCAGGAGCCTCCTCCTTCTGCTCTATGATACTGTACCCGTATGCCTGCGAACCTCCCAGACAGCTTACACAACCATCCTTCTCGCACCAAGATAACAGCTTCCACTTACATTTTATGTTATCCGAGCCCCAGATACGCTCATACCATGGAACCTCCACCTTCTCAAAGCCTGCTTGCCCATATCCCGAAGCATTGCACTCCTCCGGGGGGCAATCCCTCATAAACTGGTATTGCGTGATAACCTCACAGGGTATATTACCGCTAGGCGTCCCCCAGCAGTCGCCATGTGGGGGGATGAGTGCGGGAGTGCATTCAGTCGCCTCTTCCTCATCAGACTTGCATTCATCGTCCACGCCACGGTAAAGCTTGCAGGGGCCTGTCTGCAGGGTACCTGGAGGATCATCCTCTGAGTCGAAACCAGAGCATAGATCAAAGTGCGGGTTCTCATTCGGACAATGATCATATTGTGTGGCATCATCGTCCATGGGATCAAAGGGATCGCATTCCTCTAATAGTTCACAGGGAGTCCCATGCCGGCAGCTCCAGTCACAGGCATCCTTCCGGTCCTGCCCGGAACCCACGTACCTGTCTGTATCAACCCCCTCCGCATAACCCCACACGCCGCATTTAATTGGACCAGTCACCGATATCAGAGGAGAGAGCATGAAAAACCTGACCCAGAGACCATGCCATGCCTTCGTTATATCCTCTAGGGGTTTAGGTCCCATAATGGTTCCAGGTATCACAGTCCCATCAGGCCCCTTAAACGTAATACTATCCTTATCAGGCATCTCGTTGATGTATGCATGGACATCATTCCAGTTCTTCTGGTCCCGGATGTATAACTCATCAACTGAAAGCAGGTTAGCATTCTCTGTGAAAGAATACATCATATACGGCAGCTCATAGCAGTAGCTGTCATCCCTTAAGCCTGTTTTATAGCAATAGAGTCTCTCGGATTCATCCATACCCCCAAGAGACCGGATGTAGTGTTTAGCCCATGCCTCAAAAAATGTGGCATAAACCTCATCTGCTCCAAGGAATGTGTGTATGTTATAGAAGGTCGCCGGTTCATCAGGCAGAGAATCATCGCCTGATAAATCCGCTAAAGAATCCGCCCCGTCCATGCTGTGGTAGTGCTCAACAAGCGCCTTATACAATAAATCATTAACCAAAGTCCACGTATGGTTTGAGGCACCCCCATACGCCTCCAATATAAAACAACGTTTCTCAGCGTCCATAAGCCAGTACTTCACCTGATTCTCTGCGGTGAAATCCTCATAAGGCTGGAATTCACAGACCCCAGACTCCTCATCCCACACGCATTTCTCGGTTTTAGAGCAAGCGTATTCTGTAGCGTACTCACTGCACCTGTAGGATGGCTTAGAGGCTGCGACCAGATACTTGGAGGGGTTTATTACAAGCTCCATCTCCTGCGTTTCACTTTCACCCCGCCCCAGATCACCTGTCCGGGTGCATCTGGCGATGGGGGTGGAGGAGTAGCCGAATGCATAGGAATCCTCTCGCTCGTATTGTCTCAGAATCCTGTCCTGGCTGGATATGAAGGCATAGTCTTTTTCATCAACACTGCTGCCTTCATCCAATATCTCACACTTATCTAAATCCAACAACAGGGTCTTGAAGCAATAATATCTGTTGCTGGCTTCTGTTTTCACATACACCTCAGGTGTTATGGTAATATTCGCCTCCGGGGTTCCGTCGTTTGTTACATTAATGCTCCCGTTGTGATACAGGTATGCGTCCGCTATACCAGCGAATCCCAGATTCTCATAATCCGGTGGTTCAGCATCTGACAGAGGCAGGTAGGGCACCTGATGACAGCTTGTAGGCCCCCAATCACAGTCCTCAGCCTCAGTATACGGCCCATAGCTTATGCCGCAGAGATCCCCCTCTTGGGCAGTTGCAACGCTGAGGGAAAACAAGAACAATAAGACTACAGCATACAGGGAAGGAGATTTCATTTTCGTTTGTTATATTATTACCTAAACAGTAATATATCCCCCATTTTGGTTAATTTGGTGTCGGCTCTGTTATGTGTCAGAGTACTTCCCCACCCCCCCTGTTCCAGTTCCCAAGCGGGAGTGGCTCATCCATCACTTAAACATATTGGCTCTTCTCCCAGTTTAGGGAGGAATCGTGTTATCTATAGGTGATGGATCAAAAATACCAGCTAAAAGTAAGGGAAAACAACTAGATTAGCGGGGTGACTGCTTATCTTTTTAGGATGAGCCACATTATTTCTATTCAGATTATCGCCAGCCACAAGATTGGAGTATTTTTCAGCAGGGAGTACTCCAAGTCCTGAAACCCGTAAGCTCTACGCTTTATGACATTTAAGTTTAAGGGGCTAGGAAATAGTTAGGCACTACACTTCCCTCATCAACCGATGCGGTACACCCTAAATCTTCAACATTTCATGGGACAGAACCAAAAAGACATAAAGATATTAATGTTGGGGGATTAATATTTATCGTTGAACTATGGTATTCAACACAGCATAGCATGTAGAGAATGAAAAGGACTGCCTTACTGTTTATGGTAGGAGTTATAGGGCTTCTGGTGATAGCAAACACCCCATTAACAAGTGCTGATTCAGTACCCTGTTATGAGGGTCAAACCTGTTATTCGACCAAAGCCGAAGCTGTTGCTGCGGTTCCAGAGCATGTTGAACCAAAAGATTGTTTTGTTTGGGATGATGGGCCTGCAGGTCATCCCTGGAGACCAATTCCTGGAACCGGATGCGCCCACTGGGTTGCTCACCAACTAAACATTAAACAGGGTACAGCAACATGTTATGCGGGATATCCCCTTAGAGTCGATGATGTTGTCGAGGGAAGGGAAAAGGTTGATCTAGAAGATTGTAAAATAGGGGATATTTGGACAACAAATCCTCTTTTTTGGTTATGGAATAAACATTGTGGAATTGTCCGCCAAGTTGAGACAGATAGGGTATATGTTGAGCATGATAGTTCAGGACAAGGAGGTGTGGTTACGGATTGGTTTAGTTCAGGAAAATGCTGGACTTTGGAGGAAATAACCCTAAAAGCAGACGCAAGAGTCGGTAAAACAGCAGACGAGAAACAAAAGGAAATCACCGTCAAAGTCGGCGACACCATCTACTTCGACGGAGAAACACATTCCACCGGAGCAATAACAAAATATGAATGGGACTTCAACGGAGACGGAACCTACGACTGGAGCTCAACAACAACCGGAAAAACCACCCAGCAATACACAGAAACAGGAACCTACACAGCCAAACTAAGAATCACCAACGACAAAGGCGAAACAGACACCGACACAGCCATCATCCACGTAGTAGAAGAAATCGAACCCTCTTTTCTCTCAGATATCTGCCCCGCCCCGCCGAACGACTACTTGATGAGGATGGTTTGTCTGGTTGTGCCCATCCTCTGTGTGATAATGAACATCCTGGTACCAATAATGTTTGTCCTGATTGCCTTGGGGGGTCTGATGCAGCTGAGCACCGACGAGGGGATAAAAAACCAGGGCAAGCAGGTGATACTGAACACCATCCTTGGAGTGATTATTATCTCAGCATTCATAGGTTTATCGGATTTATTGATAGAGGAAATCAACATCATGGAGGTGTGTTTACTCGGGGAGATTCCGCCACCTCCTTTAACAGCGTCTATTGATGCTAACCCGACCTCCGGACCCCCGCCACTTGTTGTTTCCTTAACTGGGAGCGCATCCGGGGGAACCGAGCCCTACACCTACAGCTGGGACTGTGGTGGAGGGACTTTAGAGGTCACAGGCCCAAACACCGCAACATGCACATACACAAGCGAAGGAACATACACGATAACCCTGACCGTAACAGACGCGGAAGGTGAAACAGCCACAGCCACCCAGACAATAAATGTTGGGGTAGAAGGTGCTTGCGAGGACCCGTCATGCGACCAGATTTACGGTTACATAGACGGCGCCATCACAGGCTTAGTGGACGACAGTTTGGTGAGGGCTGTGATAAAGACGGAAAGTGATTATCATCAGTGTTGCTTTGACCCCTTCATTGGGGTTACATGTGAGGATGGTGAGGTCCTTAACTCATCTGCGGGGGCTTTGGGTCTGATGCAGGTGCGGCTGATAGCAGCCTCTGATGTGGGGGCGGGTCTTGACGACCTTTTAGATGCACAGAGGAATGTTGAAACAGGGGTGGAATACCTGAACAAGCAGTTAACCGACTTTGGAACTAGAGAACTGGCTCTAGCCGCCTACAACTGCGGGCCAGGAAATATAAGGGCTCTTCAAGCTGCGTATCCCCCCGGTACGTGGGCTGCCATCGAAGGGCATCTAGGCGATGAATGTGTTGGTGATGGATCAGTAACACAGTCTTATGTTAATGGCATAATGGGGATTATAGGGACTGATGAGGCAAATTGCAGTAAAACAGGAGATGGAGACGTCACAGGAGACTTTGAGATGGAATTTGTATCCTTGAATGAGGGATCGGGTGCCAGCTGACAGTGTGATGTGGGATGTGAGTCATGTGAGGTTGGAGACCCATGTGAGGGGGAAACCTGCGATGCCACCAGAAACTACTGCTGCGAGATGATAATGAGTAGTTCATTGAAAGCTGGTCCGTGGTGAAGGGCTTTGATTTCGGTAAATGCAGCGGATTCACCCCTGGTGGAGATGGATACTGTAGCATCTGGACGGCGGTTGCACTGATGTTGGTGTGGGAGGCTCATGCGGTGCCGGAACCTGCACTGCCGACACCGGAACCTACTGCTGTGACTCAGAAGGCACACGCACCTGCCAAGAGAGGAGATATGACTGCAGTTGCTGCGGGGGATTGGATGCGGGTGAGTCATGTATAAGGAAGCTTAGCGGCACATTAACTAATAATGAGGGGTCAGCGAAGACTGTTTATTTACATTTCTGGGTGGATGAGAACTGTGGCGGAACACCGGTTGACAGCAGGTTTGTTGAAGTAATCGATAAATGCCATGAATACATTGATGAACTCGGATATGAGATAACAATAGGTCCGGGGGAGACTAGAGCAGTCAGCTGCACTGGAGGATACTAACCGCCTGAGTTCACCGACCTTGAACACTGTTGGAAGGTGGAAAAAGATTAGAATGAAGGAAATAATAAAACAGGGGATGATGGACGGCAAAAAAATATTGTTTATTGGGTTGCTTACCTCAATGATTCTTCTCTTTAGTTTAGGGTCTTCGTATGCAGTGAAGTTGGATGAGGGAGTCTATGGTGGATCCGGCAGTGGTGATTGGAGCTGCACTCCGGGGGGTCCTATAAAGGACTCGGTATGTGGGGTACACCTTAACAGTTTACCTAGCTTCCCTAAACCCCTCTTTGATAAGTTCCAATATACCCATGGCGCAATTGAGATATGTGACCCTGAACCGCCTATCCAGTCCAAGATTCATGAATGGATTCTATCTGACCCTGCATTGAAGGCAGAGGTGCTTGCTGGAAGCTATGATAATTCAGTGCGTAAAATATTTGATGAGGCGTTTGAACTATATTTCACAAACGGTGTTTCAGACGTATCTTCATGTGATCCAATACCCCCTCATATGTTAATAGACGGAACCAACCCGCATGGTGTGTGTATTCACTGGGCATCCGCAGTATTTTCGCTTATCAGAACGCTTGGCGTTCCTGCAGATAGAGCGTATATAGTCTCTTTTGGTACATCTTCTAACAGTGGTCACAGCATAGTAATGTATAAATCTGACGCAGGTGGGTGGTATGCGATTGATGTTACAGCCTGTCAAGCTATGGTTGAGGTCGGGGCCGGAGGCAGCATATGGTTTAATGAATGTGGTAGTCTTTGCACCTGTAGTGTTGATAGGGGGATATAACCAATGATTATGGAAGTGGATATTGGTTGGATGGGAGCAGATTCGATGGAGCCTGCAGCTCGGTTGATTTATTCTACAAAATACCTTTTATTTATTATGTGACACAGTTAGGGGAGAAAATCATAGAATGCTACAACAGCGGCGGATCAAGCCACGTATGTGAGTTGATGGATGTCAGCGGTTGGGGTGAGAATGCCGCAGTCTATCTAACTCATGTTCAAATATATCGTAATGATCAAGGAAGAGGTGACGTAAATATTGGCTGGCATATAGAGCAGGGAGGTGGCCCAATATACATAGATTATCTCTTGGGGGAACGTGTATGCATCAAATTCAATGACGGTTTGTTAAGTGATAAAGTGGATATCATGAGGGAAAGCGACCCTGGTTGTGCATGAAACAATACAATGAAAAAGATAACGTATCTGGTGGCGGTTTTGTTTGTGCTGGCTACCGTGAACGCAGAGGTTGATGTGGTAAAGAACCTGTCTGAGAGTGATATAGTTGCTGATGATGTGGTTACCGTAAATGTAGTAATAAAAAACGATTGCGGAGAAGGGATTGAGGGTGTTTTGATTGAAGGCTATCCCCCGTACGCAAGTCCTGAGGGTGATTTCATGTCTGGTGGTGTTGTGGGGGTGTTGAAGAAGAACATCTCCCTCCAACCCTTCTCTGAGGTCAAGTACACCTATAACCTGACATTTAACGATATCCCAATACCTGTTAGGGAGAAAGAGCATGTGTTTCCTTCAACGGTTCTTGTATTAGTTAACGGCTCAAGATACTCATCCAACGAAGTTAAGATATTTATTTCTGAGCCGATAGTTGGCCCATGCAACTATGATTTCGTATGTGATCCAGGAGAGAACCGTGGGAACTGTTTCCAGGACTGTCCCCCAGGAGGAAAAGATGATTACTGTGACGGCCTGGATGATCTATTATGCGACCCTGACTGCGAGATGGGGGAGGATGTGGACTGTAAGGCTAAATGCGGTGACGGCATCTGCAGTGAGGTGGAAAGCTACCTGTCCTGTAAACTTGATTGCCCGGCAGGGGGGCGGGACGGATTCTGCGCCTACCTTGATGACGGCGTCTGCGACCCGGACTGTTCCAAAGGAGAGGACCCGGACTGTTCAGAAGTACCGGCCACAACAACCACAGTGACCTCAACCACATCAACAACAGAACCCACGGCTGGAGTAGATAATACTTTATCATATATTATTGTGCTGGTAGTTGTTTCCTTGGCTGGATTCCTCATCTACAGGCGATACAGGAAAGGTAAGGAAATAGAGGATGCCCGGGAGAAAAGAGAGAAACTGTTTGATTGGATAGAAAAAGAGTTGAGGAACGGAGAAGACCCTGAGAAACTTAAGACCATCGTCAGATCACAGGGATTCGAGGAGGAGCTGGTGGACTACGTCGAGAAAAAACTGATGTAGCAGCAGGAGGTAGCAGTTAAACGCGATTAACCAGTACATTAGTTTCCAAACGGAAACGAAAACTTTAAATATTGGTTTCCTATATAACTACTATGAAAGAAACAGAAGAAATACTGGAACTCCTAAACCCCTGGTGGAAAGACAACAACATAAACAAAAAACTAGCCAAACCCTACAAAAGAAAAACCCACAAAAAAATACTCGAACTACACAAACACCGACAGATAACCCTCATATACGGGCTGAGAAGAACAGGGAAAACAACCCTCATCTACCAAAACATCGAACACCTCCTAAAAAAACACAACCCAAAACACATCCTCTACTTCACCTTCGATAAAAAAACCAAGGAACTAACCGAAATACTTGAAGCATACAAGGAACTGACAAAAACCAACTGGAAGAAAGAAGAAACCCACGTCTTCCTAGACGAGATAACAAAACTCGACGACTGGGCGAACAAAATCAAATTAATCTACGACGCCCTCCCAAACATCAAATTCACCATCTCATCAAGCAGCAGCATCGGGCTCGAAGAAGAAGCCATAAAAAACCTGGCAGGAAGATACTTCCCCATAAACCTAAAGCCGCTGAACTTCACCGAATACCTGGAACTGAAAGGAAAAAACAAGTATCTGCAAAACACCAACCTCTGGGAAAAAGAAATCAAAAAAGAACTAAACAGCTACCTCCTAAGAAGCTTCCCTGAGACAGTTGAATGGGAAAACAAGCTGCTGGTAAAAGACTATCTGAGGACAACCATACTAGACAAAATCATCAAAGTCGACCTGCAAGATAAATTCAGGAACGTTAACCGAGACCTGCTCTCAACACTCATAGAGATATTCTACAGCGAGCCGGGAATGTACCTAGACTACGACAGCATCTCAAAAAAACTGAGGATAAGCAAGAAAACACTAACACAGCACATATACTACCTCGAATACTCATACCTCCTGAAGAGAATAAGAAACTTCAGGATAAACACATTCACCACCTCAAGGAAACTGCAGAAGACATACGCGTACTGGTGGACGCTAGCCTACTGCTACACAAACAACCAAGACAGGATGATGGAAAACATAGTCGCCAGCTCCATGGACGCTAAATACTACTGGAGGAAAAACAACAAAGAAATAGATTTCCTGAAGTTGGACGGAAAAAAGATACAACCAATAGAGGTTAAAAACACGCAGGAAGTAACAAAAAACCAATTAAGGAATATGAAATATTTCCTGGGGAAATATAACATAAAAGAGGGACAGATAGTATACAAGGGAATAGAAAAAACAGAAGATGAAGGCAAAATAAGACTCCAGCCCCTGTGGAAGTGGATGCTGGAATAGCCAGATCACAGGGCTTTGATGGGGGCTGGTTGACTACGTCAAGATATGATAGCTAAAAAAAATATTTTTTTGTCATGGAAACAGCCCACCTCCAGTGGAGGGACAAATGCACTATAACAAGAATAACAAGAATCAACCCGGAGAGGTCATGCACCATAATCCAGGCCTGCTTACTCAACCCCAGAAACTCCTGAAGCCTGCCCTGCCTGATACCATAAGGCAGGAAAAATAAGAGAATAAAACCCGAAGCTGCCGTGAAAATGAGGGATAAGGCCATCAAAGCATCCGTAACATAATTCAGTCCAGCTTTATCCATGATAAACAATTTAATTGGACAACGACTTCAGCAACATGATGCGGGCAATCAACGCCTCCAGCTGGATGCGCTCATTAGCGCCCTCCACCAGGGCATAATTAGCCTCCCCGATTAAATCAATGACGCGAATCTTGAGCTCATCACCCTCATCCAACTTCAAGACCTCCCGGCTCATCTGCACAATAACATCCTCACCCGACATCCCGTAATCAATAATCAACCTGTCAACCAGCTTCCTTGCCTCCATGAAACTCCCCCCAAGTGAAAGCTCCAGCAGCTGCCTGATGTCCTCAGGTCTCGCCCTCGAGGAGATAGCGTAAACATTATCCTCATCCACCTTCCCCAAAGCAGCAGCCGACTGCAGCAGGTTAACAGCCTGCCTCATATCGCCCTCAGCGAGATAGGTTATCGCCTCCAAACCAGTCCCCTCGAAACCCGCACCCTCTTGCTCCAGGATAAACTCCAGCCTCCCTCTGATGGCCTCATCAGACAAACCCCGGAAACGGAAAACAGCACACCTGCTCTGTATGGGATTGATAATCTTGCTGCTATAGTTGCATGATAAAATAAAACGACACGTTGAGGTATAGTTCTCCATCGTCCTCCTCAAGGCGTTCTGGGCGTCGAATGTTAAGGCATCAGCCTCATCCAGGAAGATAATCTTGAAGTCTCCGGTAATAGAACGGGTCCGGGCGAAATCCTTGATCTTTGTGCGAACAACATCAATACCCCTCTCATCTGAGGCATTCAGCTCCAAGAAATTACCTCTTACGTCGCCAAACAACTCCCGGGTGATGCACAATGCAGCGGTGGTCTTGCCGGAGCCTGCCGGCCCCGCAAACAAGAGATGCGGCATAGACCTGGCCTTAACGTAGGCCCTGAAACGGTCCACGATAGCCTCCTGCCCCGCCATCTCATCAAGCCTCTGGGGCCTGTATTTCTCAGTCCAAGGTTGCTCCATTATAACTATTATTTAGACGGAACATTAATTAAGGAATTAAGATTTAATGCCAGACTCTAAGTTATAAGACAATGAGTAAGAGACTTGATCTTCCCCGGCTGGAGGAGGAGATACAGGAGTACTGGGAAAAGAACAGCATATACCGTGAGGTATGTGAGTCAAGGAAGGGGAAAGAGAGATACTATTTCTGCCAGGGACCACCGTTCACCTCCGGAACAGCGCATATAGGGCACGCATGGAACCATGCCATAAAGGATGCAATAATCAGATACAAGACCATGCAAGGCCTTGACGTCTACAGAAGAGCCGGGTGGGACATGCACGGCCTCCCAATCGAGGTCAAGGTAGAGGAGGAGGTTCTTAGAAGCAGAAGCAAGAAGGAGATAGAGGAATATGGGATAGAGAACTTCATATCAGAGTGCAAGAAGTTCGCCCTCCAGAACATGAACAACATGACCTCCCAGCTCAAAAGGCTGGGGGTGTGGCTGGACTGGGATGACCCCTACATGAGCATAGACCCGAGATACATGGAGGGCGTCTGGTTTCTCATGAAAAAAACCTATGAGAAGAAACTCCTCTACGAGGACAAGCAGGTGATACACTGGTGTCCCCGGTGTGAGACTGCGATGGCCGGCTACGAGGTAAGGGATGAATACAGGGATGTGATGGATCACTCAATCTATGTGAAAGCCAAGCTCGAAGACAATAGCGGTTACATAGTAATCTGGACTACCACCCCATGGACTCTTCCATCTAACACGGGAATAGCAGTGCACCCAAGGTATGAATACGTGAGGGTTGAATACATGGGAGAAAAATATATACTTGCCAGGGAGCGGCTTGAGGTGATAGCTGAGGAGATATTCCCGGATGGAGACTACAGGGTGATAGAGGAGTTCAGGGGGGAGAAGCTTGATGGAAAAGGATACGAGCCCATGCTGGACATCGAAATCCAGAAGGGAATTATGAGAAAGATTGTTGTGGAGGAGGAGCTGGTTAACCTGGAGGAGGGAACCGGCTGCGTTCACCTGGCTCCAGGACACGGGGAGGAAGACTTTAGGATAGGTAAACGATACAATCTAGAGATGCTCTCCCCTGTAGATGGGGCAGGGCGTTTCACCATAGAACCATACATGGGGGAGTACATAAGGGACAGCAATAACGTTATCATCAAACAGCTGGATGAGGGGGGCATCCTCCTTTATGCTGGAAAGAAAATCCACTCATACCCTCACTGCTGGCGGTGCAAGGAGCCTCTTCTGTTGAGAGCGACCAAGCAGTGGTTTCTCTCGGTTTCAAAGATAAGGGAGAGGCTGCTTGAGAAAAACGGAGAGATAGAATGGGTTCCTGAATGGGTTGGCTCAGGGAGGTTCGAGAACTGGTTGAGGAATGCGAAAGACTGGTGTATATCCCGGCAGAGGTACTGGAACACCCCCCTGCCCATATGGCGCTGCGACTGCGGGAAATTGGAGGTAATCGGAAGCCTGGAGGAGTTAAGGGATAAGGCAACAACAAATATTGATGTGGAAAAAATAGACCTGCACAGGCCCTCCATAGACGAAATAAAACTAAAATGCAGTTGCGGTAAAGAGATGAGGAGATTGGAGGATGTATTGGATGTGTGGCTTGACTCCGGGTGTGCCTCATGGGCTAACCTTGGATACCCTAACCAGGAGGATGAATTCAGGAAACTGTTCCCGGCTGATTTTATAACAGAGGGAAGTGACCAGACCAGGGGGTGGTTTTATTCCCTGCTGGTTTCCTCCGTAATAGCATTCGACGAGATACCATACAGGAGGGTTCTCTACCATGGTTTTGCATTAGATGATGAGGGTAGGAAGATGAGTAAATCCCAGGGAAACGTTATAGACCCCTTTGAGGTAACAGACAAATATGGAGCAGACGTTCTGAGATACTACATGCTCTGGACCTCGGTGCCTTGGGAGGATCTGAGGTTCTCATATGATGGGTTGGGGATAATCAACAGATTACTGCACATGCTCTGGAACATATACTCTTTTGCGGAAACCTACATGGAACTGGATGAGTACAGCATAGAAAAGGAATACAAACTCGAATTCCAGCTCGAGGACAGGTACATCCTCTCAAGATACAACTCGCTCGTAGACGAGGTCACATCAGACTACGAGAAGCTCTACCTCTTTGACGTTTGCAGAAAGATACAGTCCTTTATACTGGAGCTAAGCCGGTTTTATGTGAAGCTGGTCAGGGACCGGGTGTGGATTGAGGGAGAAGACCCAAGGAAAATGTCAGTGTATTACACACTACAGCATATATTAACCGGTTTATGTAAACTGATGGCTCCCGTAGCACCCCACATCACGGAGAGGATATACATGAACCTCACAGGGGAGCGAAGCCTGCATCTTTCTTACTGGCCTCAGGCAGACAAATCCAGCATACAGGAGGAGCTGGAGGAAGACATGAAGGTAGCCCAGCAGATAATAGAGTCAGTGATATCCGCCAGGCAGGACTCCGGAATCAAACTGAGATGGCCCATCTCCCGGATTATTGTCGCGCCCAAGGGAGAGTGGAGTCTGCAGAGGCTTGAGGATTTGATTCTTAAGATGTGCAACGCCAAGGAATTAGAGATTAAGGCTGTGGAAACCGAAATCGTAGCTAAGCTAAACTACTCAAGCCTGGGTCCGAAGCTCAAGGACAAGATGAGGGAACTGGAGGAGAATCTGGTTAGGAAGGATGCCGGGAAAATAAAAAAAGAGATGGACAAGCGGGGGGTATACGAACTTAAGGGTTACAATCTTGAGAAAGGAGACCTCATATTCGAGACCAGGATAAGCGATAATATAATAGCCAAGGAATACGGCCAGGGCGTTGTGTACATAGACTCCAAGCTCGATGATGTACTGTACTCTGAGGCCATGGCCCGGGAGGCCATAAGGAGGATACAGGATATGAGGAAGGAACTGGATTTGGAAGAGACAAGAGAGATGATGGTTTCAATAGAATGCGGGAAAGACTTCAGAAGGCATCTGGAAAAAAACAAGCGTTTCATCGAGAAAGAAACCAGAAGCAATCTATCCTTCGGCGAAGGAGGAGGCTTTATCAAGGAATGGGATATAGAGAAAAACAAGGTAACAGTATACCTGGAGGAGACAGGAAATGAATGAGCTGAAGATTAAAAAGGTCAAACCTAAGGTGTGGAATCTGGAGGTGATTAAGGGATTAGATGCCTGGAAGGAGGTTGTTTATTCAGCGAGGATGAGTGGTGTGCCCCCGCAGGTGAAAGACATGAACTGCTTTGGGATGATGATAGAAAACGACTACAGCTCATCCCTGGAACACATAATCATCAAGTTTGATTTAAAGATGTCCAAGGGTAACGCCCCAGAGTTCCTGGAACACCGGATGGTAAGCCACAGCGGCTACTCCACCAGATACATTGAGGTGAGCAAGGGCATAGATAAGAAAGAAGAGGCCTATGAGGTAATCATTCCAGAGCATCTCCTGGATAATGAAGTAAAAACTGAATCAGCTAGTTTATTATCTGAGAACATAGGTGAATCGATTAGGGCATACAGGAACCTTGTGGATAAGAAAGTACCCAGGGAGATAGCCAGATACGTGCTGCCCTTCGCCCAGGCCGTGGGCGTATACCACGTCACCATAAACCTCAGGTCTCTTCTTAACATGCTCTCACTACGCCTCTGCGTGCGTTCCTCCCCTGAATTCAGGTGCATAGCCAGCCAGCTCTACCTTAAACTGATGGAAGAGCTTCCGCAGATGGGGGGCCTTGTCGGATGTCGGGGTTTTATGAGAGGATGCTGCCCGGAAAGCGGTGTAACAGGTGTCAGGGCAGGTGAGCAACACAAGCACTACCCCGTATGCCCCTTCAAGTTCCCGGACACAGACATCTACATACCCACCATGAAGGAGCTGAGAAAGGGAGGGAAGGTTAAGGAATTCGATAAAGAAAAGGCCCTTAAGGCCATGGAATCGCTCTACAGGAAATGGATGACGTGGGAATAAGCTACAGCTCCCCCCTGAGTTCCCTAGCTGCTGCACACATGTTGCTGAGTTTCTGGAAGGAAACCTGAGAGCTTAAAAGCTTTAAACCGCAGTCTGGGTCTACATACACCCTTTTGGGCTCTACAATCTCGAAGGCCTTTTTTATGTTTCCCTTAATCTCATCAACCGACTCAATCCGTCTCGTATGCACGTCCACGCAACCGAAGCCGATATCCTTGGTGAAATCATGTTCCCTGAATATGCTGATGTCCTGGAAGCTCTTGTTCGCCAGCTCGAAATCCAGTTGATCCACTGAGAAATCAAGTACCTGGGGATACAGCTTCGAGTAGTCGCCATAGCAGATATGTAAGCCTGTGTAGGCCTTAACCCCTTTGGTTGCTATCTCCACGGAGTTTCTGGCTATCTCCAGCTCATCCACGTGAGTGGGAATAGCAGGATCATCTATCTGGATAAATGAGGCGCCAGCTGCCACCAGAGCCTTCAGTTCCTGGTTGATTACCTCAGCCAGGGCATAAACAGCATCCTCTTTAGTCCTGTAGTGCTCGTTGAAGCTCCAGTCCACTATAGTGTAGGGCCCTGTTATGGGAACCTTGATATCATGCTCGGTTAAACCCCTGAGGTTTCTGTATTCGCTGACAGTCAACTCATCCCTGTAGCTTAATTCATCCACGATAGACGGCTTCCTGTAGTAGTTGTTGCCCCACACCCTCACCTCGCCGTAGATGGAAAAGCCGTTAATGTGCTCCGCGAAATAGGAGGTCATCTCCTCCCGCCTCATCTCCCCATCCCAGAGTATGTCAACACCAGCAAGCTCATGATCCTTTACCACAGCCTTGATGGAATCAGAATAGGCTGACTCCATTACCTCATCCGAGAGACTGCTATCAGAGTGCTCCCTGATCAAGTGATTAAGCCATCTCGGCTTCGGGTAGCTTCCAACCACAGTAGTAGGTAATATTTTATCGTTCATCTTCAATCAACGGATGCACTTAACACCCCCATCTTCTCCGAGGCCTTCACATAAGGCAGATACTCCAGTCCGGTGTTAGGCGAGAGAAACAATTTCTCACCAGATACCAGCTCAGTTATTGAATCAATCACTTCCTTAACCTCGGAGGGCTTCTCCATCAGGGTGGTTCTCCCGTCCACAACGCCAGCCTGGATAATTTTTTCGGTGGGATGCTCCTTTATGAGCTTCAGGTTTTCCTTAAGGCCCTCCACAAAATCCAGCCCCAAAACATCAATCGGGTAATCAAGGATCTCGGGATATAGTCCTTTGGCGTCCCTGAAATAAGTGGCCAGGATAAATGAGGCATTAACACCCTTGGTTAAAACCTCCAAGGCCTCTCCCGCCGCCTCAACACCCTCCTTGTCTGCAAAAAGAAGCGATGGCTCATCCACCTGTATAATAGAGGCACCTGCACCTGCAAGGGCCTTAGCCTCCTGGTTCATTACCTCAGCCACATCCATCAGGAACTCTTTCTCATCTCCATAAAACCTGTTTTGGGATAAATCAACCAAGGAATAGCAGGACAAAACCGGCTTAATGTTTTTCTCTACACTACATGCGGCCCTGTATTCATCCAGTATTATGGGATTTCCTCTCTCCACTCTACCAACAGCCTCGGGCATCTGGTAATACATGTTGTTGTCGAAGTACCTTATTAAACCAGACAACCTGAAACCATCCAGGCTATCGCAAAGATGGCAGAGCATGTTCTGCCAGAGAAGCTGGCCGTCAGTCAACAACCGGATACCTGATTTTTTTTGCTCGCCTAATACCTCAGCCAAAGCCCTCATGTAGGAGTCATCAATACCTACCCTGGAACCCTTCTGCAGGCCCTCCTGTTTTTTCAGGTAGTCGCTGAACCATTCCGGCCTAGGGTAACTCCCAACCGTTGATAGAGTATATTCCATATGAAATCAGTACAAAGTATTGGGTTCTAGTCTTTATATTTTCCATCCCTAAGCCTGGAACCGAAGCCCTTCAGCTCCAAGGCTATCGCCTGGTTTACCGCCCGCTCCAAAGAGATGGTAAATAAGGGAATTAATAAGGCAGCATAACCTGTGATCTTATCCCTGAAGGAGGCCTCCCTCAGGCTGAAGCCTCTGGCCTTCTGGGCCTCCATTATCTGCTCCAGGTCACTGTAGATCAAAGCCGTTGAGCGGTTCAAGAAAACAATAAAAAACAAAACACTATCCGGAACCCTTAATCCAAGTAAACCAAATCCGGACACCCTAGAAACCAACTCTAGAGGATTGGTGGATGCAATAAATAGAATGGATGTGGAAAGCAGACAGTATATCCTTAAACCAACCTCCAAACCCGCAACAAAACCCTCCAGCGAAAAACTAGGATTGAAGAAGAAGAGAGACATATTACCTTCACCAGTAAAGGATTGATGGAAGAAAAGCTGGAACAATAAGATAAAAGGGAACATGTAGAGGATAAAGAATCTAGTCTGCTTGCGCAGCCTGTCACCCAATCCCGAATAGAAAGCAATAAAGGATATAGATAAGGTAAAGAATAACAGGGGGAGCAGACTGGAATAAAGCACAATAACCCAAAGCAACACCAAAAGAATAATCTTGGATAGGGGATCCATCCCGTAAAGGAAACCCGTTCCCTGCCTGTACTCGAAAAAATCCCTCATTGTTCAACCAACCTCCCGTTATCCAAGAGCAGGGTCCGGTCCGCCAGAGAACCATAATACCTGGGTTGGTGGGATACCACCACAATAGTCCTGCCCTGTTTTTTCATCTCACTCAGGTAGCCTATAAGCCTTTTCTTCCCATTGAAGTCCAGATAGGTCATGGGCTCGTCCAGGACCATAATTCGGGGATTCGAAACCAGCGATGAAGCAAGAGCAAGCCTCTGCTTCTCTCCCGCAGAAAGAGACTGAGGGCTTCTATCTGAAAAACCCTTCAGGTCAAACAGGTCGAGTATTTCCTGAACCCTCTCCTTCCCTTCACCAGCATCCAGTATATCCAGGGTATACTCCACCTCTCCAGTAACTGTGTTCCTGAACAACTGATGCTCGGGGTTCTGGAAAAGGAATCCAAGATTCCTGGCGATGTCCCTTCGAGAATGCTCTCTTAAGGATTTACCATCCATCAAGACCTGGCCCCCATCCGGATCCAGCAACCTGTTAAGGTGTTTTAGCAGGGTTGTTTTACCTGAACCGTTTCCCCCCAACAAAAGAATGAATTCGCCCTCCATTATTTCCAGATTAACACCATCAAGGATTTCCCTAAAACACAGGTCCTCCACGGAAATCTTTGCCCTCGCCGCAGCCTTCCTGGCTTCGCTTCCACCCCATTTAAGGTTTAGAGGCTCTACACCGTAGGAAGAAAGTGCTTCATCCTCCAGGAAGAGCGGGTCTTTGGAATCCTCAACAACACATCCATCAGATAACACAACATATCGGGAGCTGTATTTAGCTGCCAGGGTATCATGCGTTATTAGAATAATAGTCTTGCCCTTCCGGTTAAGCTGTTGCAGGGTTTCCAGAAGACTCTCTCTTTCCAGTGCGTCAAGCTGGGAGGTGGGCTCGTCAAGCACCAGTATGCTGGGGTCTGTGGAAAGAATTGATGCAAGCAACGCCTTCTGTTTCTCGCCCTCAGATAAATCAAGAAATTTGCGTTTAAGCAGGTGAGAGATACCTAATTCACTTGAAAGCTCCTTTATTCTTTCCTCAGAGAGAAGCCCGTAATTATCTAACTGGAAACGGATCTCCTCCTCCACTGTAGAAAAGAAAAACTGGGACTCGTAATCCTGTAACAGAAACCCCACATCAGATACAATGTCATGAATCTCATGCTCCAGTGTGTTTTTATTATTAACGAACACCTCCCCCCTGAAACTTCCCTGAAGAAGGTGGGGTATGATCCCTGCCATAGACAAGGCCAAGGTTGTTTTCCCGGAGCCGTTAGCGCCTAGTATTGAAATAAACTCCCCCCTCCCTATTTCAAGATTCACCTGACCTAAAACCCTGCTTTCAGAGTCAAGGAAGGAGAATGAATATTTTCTTATCTCTACACATGCTGTCATTCTGGTCTTACTCTCGGTGGATGAGCCACCTAAGTCTTGGATTAGACTCCAAGGCAACAAGCAATGGGAGAGTGATATATGTAGCGATTAAGGCGGTAATAAGTCTCTCTGCGCCTGCGCCTATCGCAAAGGGTGTATAGAGGTCAGCAACCTGTTGGGCGGTCATAGCGTAGATACTGTAACCGTAGGCACCGAACAGGATATTACCAACCATGCAGTCTATCTCTAAACCAATGAACGAAAGCAGTAGTACAGCCAAAAAAACACCCCTCAGGAGGTATACTGCAGCAGAAAGGTATAACGCCAGAAGAATGGATGAGTAAATCAATGGGATCTGGGGGATGAACTCCATCAATCCATTATCCAAACCCAGGGACCTTATCAAGAGGGCTGCTACAATTAATCCAACCACTACTAGGGGCGTTATAATCTGCAGCCGAGGAAACCCTTTATTTGCATCTCCCCCAATGCCCTTGCTTGTGAAGGACTTCTTTATGAGATAGACTGTTGGGTAAATAAGCAACAGGGCGATGAATTTATCCCAGAGAGCCCATAATGGAACATAAACGTTTCCTGGAACCTGGAAAAACAATACCAAGAGCAGTGTTAGTAAAAGAGTTGTGGTTGCTGCTTTTCTATGCATCAATAATGCAATCGATAAAGCCCCTGATGCCATTGGAAGGAATCCAAGCTGGAGAAACATCTCACTTGGTCTGAAGATGCTGTATATTAAAGCCCCTGAGGTTACACCAAGTGCACCCAATAGTCCGGTGGAGGCGCCTACTGCCCCTATGACTTCCATAACCGCTGCGATATTCACATATCCTATGGCGGGCAGTGGAGCAATCAACAATACCATGGTTAATGCCGCTAACACGCTGGCTATGGTGAGTCTCAGGGTTCCTGGAATTCTTTTATTGTTCTCCATTTTTCCTGTGTAGTATACTACACTCTGATGTTATATATTACACTTACCCATATATATTCAATCAAACGAAAAATGAAGCAGATACCGTGCATAGTATTCCTGCCCGAAGACAGGGAG
The DNA here is from genome assembly GCA_002254565.1 of Candidatus Altarchaeales archaeon ex4484_2. Taxonomy (GTDB): domain Archaea; phylum Altiarchaeota; class Altiarchaeia; order IMC4; family QMZM01; genus EX4484-2. Next base: position 31,312 of record NJEG01000007.1, read on the forward strand.
GAGAGAATCAACATGCTCCAGAGCATATTCGGCTCAGAGGTCAAGATGGAGATACTCAAGCAGTTTTGCACGGAGACAGGAGTCAAAAAGAAAATCTACCAGCATGACCTGATAGAAGATATGAACTACTCCAACAAGACCATAATAACACACGTCAAGGATCTGGTAGGGCTTGGAATCCTCAGGGAGGGGATGGAGAAAAAAAGGAACTGGAGGAAACACCTTGAGGTAAAGGAGAATATGGAATGGCTTATCCTCCTGTTACATGACCCTGGGAAACTTGAGGAAGAGAAATTAAGGGATAGCATAGAGAAATTCTCCACACTTTACCTGAAACACCTCAAGTCTCTGGTAAAGCAATACGGCATCGATGAAAGACATCTTTTATAGGCTGAATCGTATATATATTCCCTTAAAATGAAAGGCTCTAAAGGCTACCGCCGGAAAACAAGGAACCTGAAGGTTAAACCCAGAAACAGGGGGAAACTCAAGATAAGAAACTATCTCCAGGAATTCGATGAGGGGGATAAGGTGGTGATAAATATAAATCCCAGCTACCAGAAGATACCACACCCCCGGTTCAACTCAAAAGTAGGTGCAGTATCAGGCAAACAGGGTAGGGCATACTATGTGCAAATACGTGATGGGAATAAAAACAAAAAAGTGCTGGTAACCCCAGAACACCTCATTTCTTTAACCAACAAATAAAATGAAAATCATAGACGAAAGATACATCCCCCTAGTTGATGTAAGGGATATACTGGGGAAGAAAGAGAAAGACTACCTGGAGGAGGAAAAGGAGATGCTCTATGAGCAGAGAAGGGCCCTAGATCATGCTAGGAGAGCAACTAAACTTGAGTCCAAGGATGTAAAGGAGATGAAGAAAAAGTTAGTTGGACTAGAGCTGGGTTTGTCGCAGGAGCAGCTAATCAAGATATGTGATATACTCCCTGAGACCGTTGACGACATACGCGCTGTTTTTGCCAAAGAGCGGTTCAAATACAGTGAGGAAGAAATAAGGAAAATAATAGACATTCTCGACCAGTACCGCTAGTTTGTGATATTTATTATTCTTGCAATAATTAAACACCATGTTAAAATGAAAAAGGATGAATATGTTCGCGTGCTAGACTTCCTGCCCATGGGCAAATCAGAGGTTCCACCCCACAAGAGGAAACCCATCGCCCAGGTGGTAGGGGAGGAGTATTTTTCGCTGCTGGAGCTTGCTCCCAGAAAAAACACGACGCTGGAGGTAGGCGACCGAATTTATATAGGTGAAGGAACCAGAGACAAAGTAGATCACATAGAAAGACGCATCAAGTACGAATGGCTTACACCAACAGCTAAAACAGAACTCAAGATAATCCTGATGGAAATAATAAAAGTCAGGGAAGAGAAATTCATCGAATTCTTCAACACAGTAGGTATTATAAGCACCAGACTCCATAAACTAGAGACCCTGCCCAGGATAGGTAAAAGACACAGACAGGATATATTAGCTGAGAGGGATATAGAACCCTTCAAAGACTTCAAGGATTTACAGGCGAGGGTTAAGAACATGCCCGACCCCTGCAAGATACTAGCTGAGAAGATTATAGACGAACTAAAAAACGAGAGTAAATACTATCTCTTTGTACCCTACATCGAGATGAAAATACCATGAGTTTTTTTAAACATGTAATAAAAAGTTATACTTGAATTCAAAATGGTGAAAATCGAAATCGACAGAGAGAGATGCATAGGTTGTGGCGCCTGCGTAAACGTCTGCCCAGTGTCACTATACGAGCTTGTTGACGAGAAATCAAAGGTCACAGGAAACGTAGACACCTGTATTCTATGCCGGGCCTGTGAGACAAGCTGTCCCGTAGGATGTATAAAGATAACTGAATAATTTTTTTCGAAAAATGAGTTTACCAATATGTAGTATATGCGCCAAGACAAAAGTCTTGTGCAGTAAATGCGAGTCAAAGCTCCAGAAAGGCGAGATAAGCGAACTGGAGGTGGATATATCCAAGCTACTTTATGAGCTAGGTGACGGGGAGATAGGATTCGAGAGAGCAATCGACACCCAAAACTTCATAATCATATTAACCGACAAGAAAAACATAGGTAAGATTATAGGTAAAGGTGGGGACAACATAAGGCACTTATCCAACACACTAGGTAAACAAATCAGGGTTATAGGAACCGGGGATTTAGAGGAAATCCTCTACGATTTCGTTGCCCCAGCCAAGGTGAAAAGCGTTAACAAAGTATACAAGACAGACGGCTCAATAACAAAAAGAGTCAAGATAGATAAAAGAGATAAGAAAAAGCTGAGAATGGACCTCAATGAGATAGAGAAACTAATAAGATCTCTGACAGACGAGGATATAGAAATAGTCTACAGCTGAAAAAGAAAGATGAGATCTCATTACTCCAGCCAAGTAACACATGAACTGGAAGATGAAATAGTTATTCTATGTGGATGGGTTCACGAGAAAAGAGATCTGGGAAATCTTAAGTTTCTGGTTCTGAGAGACAGGGAAGGGTTTATCCAGATTACTGCGAAAAAAGGCGTTACAGGAGATGACATACTTGAAGATATTAACTCCCTCAGCAAGGAATCTGTTATCCAAGTTAAAGGAAAGGTTAAGTTAAACAATAAAGCACCTAACGGGTTGGAGATTAATCCCTCAAACCTTAAGGTGATAAATGAATCCAACTCCCCCCTGCCTCTGGACGTCACCCAGAAGGTAGACTCAGACATGGACACCCGCCTGAACAACAGATTCATGGACTTAAGGAAACCAGGGGTATCCTCCATATTCCGGCTGAGGAGTGCCATCATCAACAGGAGCAGGGAATATCTCAAAGGGGAAGGTTTCATAGAGATGTGCTCCCCCAAGATTATCGCTTCAGCATCAGAGGGCGGAACAGATTTATTTCCCATATCCTACTTCGACAAGGAGGCCTTTCTGGCACAGAGCCCCCAGCTCTATAAGCAGATGCTGATGGGGTCAGGACTCGATCGGGTTTTTGAAACCACAACCTATTTCAGGGCTGAGGAACACGATACCAGAAGACACCTGAATGAGGTCTCTGCAATAGATTTGGAGATGGCCTTCATAGAAAGCGAAGAGGACATAATGCAGATGCTTGAGCGCCTGGTTGTGGAGATGATTAAGACAGCATCCTCCTGCAAAAAGGAGCTGGAAACCCTTGAGTGGGAGATAAAGGTTCCCCAGCTTCCCCTGAAGAGGTTCACCTACGATGAATGCCTTAATTTACTAGCTAAGGAAGGTAAGGAGATACCGTGGGGTGAGGACATAGACACCGAGGGAGAGAAGCTTTTGGGTAAACTGTTACAGGAAAAACAAGGTATTGAACTATATTTCATAACAAAATATCCCCTTAAGAGCAAGCCATTTTATACCATGCCAGATGGTGAGAAATACTCACGGTCTTTTGATTTATGCTTTAAGGGAGTGGAGGTTTCCTCAGGAGGCCAGAGAATCCACAGCCACAACCACCTGGTTAAGAGAATCGAACAACACAACCTGGAGCCGGAAAACTTCGAATACTACCTAAAGTGCTTCCAGTACGGTATGCCCCCCCATGGAGGCTTCGGGTTAGGCGTTGACAGGATGATGATGCAGTTGCTGGATTTACCAATCAAAGAGGTTGTGATGTTCCCACGAGATAGACATCGGCTTACACCATAAATCTCCGCATCTTGTATAAATCCCCGGCAGCCAATAATTTACCTGAAAGGAAATGATTACCGGATACTCTCGTTTTATTCAGCTTATACCAGTTTTTTTGCTGGTTTTTTTAACAATAGCCTTAGGGACCACCGGATACATGTGGCTTGAGGATCTCTCGTTGCTGGATGCGTTCTATTTTACTGTTATAACAATAACGAGCGTTGGTTTCGGAGACCTCCACCCGACCACAGAATCATCAAAGCTTTTCACGATAGCCCTTGTTTTAATTGGAATGTTTTCCTTATTTTATTTAATAAGCGAGCTTATCAGCTTCTTCCTCGAAAGCAGAATAGTGGATACAATGTTTCTCAGGAGGATAAAGCGAAGCATAAGAAAAATGAGAAACCACATAATACTCTGCGGGTACGGAAACGTCGGCTCACTCATAGCCGATTCCCTGGGGGTGCATAATGTTGTTGTAATAGACAAGGATGAGATGAAAATTAATGATGCCAGAGATCGGGGATTCAATACCGTCTTCGGGGACTCAATAAACTCAGAGACTTTAAAGAATGCTAACATAGATAAAGCGAAAGCAATTATTGTTGCGTTAAACTCAGACCCTGATGCAGTGTATACAATACTTGCTGCAAAGGAACTTAACAGAGACATTGAGGTTTATGCAAGATCCAACGAGAAAGGCTCCCTGAACAAGATGAAGAGGGCGGGAGCAAATTATGTGATATGTCTCCCGGGTGTTGGGAGCGACGCAATTCTTAAGGCCATGGAAAAGGGATGAAAGGAAGATGCTTTTTGAGATAGATTTAAGAATCATAGACGCCCTGTGGTTTATCCTGCCCGCATATTTCGCCAACTCCATACCAGTTAACGTGTCAAAAATAAAGATGCTGGAGTGGCTTGGGAAACCAATAGATGAGAGTAGAGAATTCCTGGGACACAGGATTTTCGGTGACGGGAAGACCTGGAGGGGTTTATTCTTTGGGGTGGCAGGTGGCACACTGGCAGGTTTAATCCAGCAAAACATCCACCTGGATGCACAAGTATTCCTCCGTTCGCTTCTGGGGAATAGCTTGTTAACTCTGCCCCAGATGACGGTGGAACTAGCCTTTATCCTGGCTCTGGGTGCCCTTTTGGGGGACATGGTTGCCAGCTTCATAAAAAGGCAATCAGGTCTAGAAAGGGGAGACCCTGCGCCCCTACTAGATCAGCTGGATTTCGTGTTCGGGGCTGTTTTTCTTTCATGGCTCCTGATCAGAAGCATAAATTATGAGAGATTCTATGCCCTCATAATCATAACCCCAGTAATCCATGTAATAGGAAATATCATAGCATGGATGCTGAAACTTAAAAAAAGCCCGTGGTAAAGATGAAATTTGATTTAGGGATTATGAGGGATGCCCTGCCTCTTGCAGTAGAGCTTGTTGCAATCACCCTGTTTTTCATCCTCCTCGGCTACTTCATCGGAGGTCTGGTTAATAAGATGTTCAGTGTTGTTTGCATGTTTATCGGGGTAACAGTGGGTTTGGGCTTTTTTGTGTGGAGAATAACAAAACGATTTCAGTAGATAAGAAGCTCCTTGATTCCATCCCTAGGGAGGTTATTGCTTAACCCAACAGCAATCTTTCTGAGATTATCTATCTCATTCTCCTTCAACGCCAGAAACGACAGTTGAGTGCTTATATTAAATGTTTTTGTTATAAGCATCATCCTGTTCAGCCTGATGAAATACTTTTTCAATGATTTCTCAAAAGCAAACAATGATTTTGTTTCATTATATTCCTTAAGGCCCAGGTTAAGTGAATCAGCATAGACTGTTCCAGATAGCTTATCAAGCACATCAGCAACATTCCTTGACTTAATGCAGTCATCTAATAATTCCCTGCCTATGTGATGGTGATGGGGGAGCATGTATTTCTTCGCACCCTTCATCCCAAGGGTTCTAAGCGAGGTCATAATGTTTATTGTGTCTGCCTCAGCTCCCGTTATCTCATAGGCCAACCGGCGGTCTGTGTTCTCAAAAGAGTTCATGGTAGTTAATAGTCTGCTGAAATGGTACTTGTCCAGGGATATGATTAACGGAAAAGTAAGTCCGTCTTTTCTGTAATCCTCCATCGCGCTAGTCAATGTCTGCCCGTATCTGGTATCCTCAAAGAGGCTTATCAGCCTCTCCATATCCTGCGCATCCCTTATCTGATTAAACCTGTTCCTTAACTCATCAGTTAATGCAATCTCGAAGGGCGCTCTGTTCCCGGGTTTAGAATTTATCAACCCCTTAATAGCGGTTATCTCAGGCCTCCTGACCCTCTCGCACATGAAATCCCTGCATCTATCGCAGGATAAACCACATACCACCCTGCGGTTTTCCACAAGATGCCTAAACAGAATCTGCTCCACAACCCCCTGACTGTGCTCCTTTAAATCAAATAATTCCAGATAACCATTATCCTCGAGAAAACCTACAAAAGCAGACAAGTCATCAAGACCACACCCCTTCTCAAACTCTCTTTTATCCAGAAGCCGGCTCTTCATTCCCCTTATTCTGGCATTAGAGTATGCGTAGTCTTTAACGTTAATATCAGCCATCGTCAGCCTGAGATAGATAAAAAAACACATAGATGCTTAAGTTGCATCTATGCGTCCTGTGTTTTCCCTGGACTTAAGCTCCGATATTGAACAATATCATGAAAGCCACCAGGAGCCCATAAATAGCAAGAGCTTCACCGAATGCTACGAATATAAGAGCCTTACCTAAAAGCTCCGGCTTCTCGGTTATTGAACCAATAGCTGCAGCACCAGCCACGCCAACAGCATATCCTGCTCCAAGAGCCGATAAACCAATAGCTATGCCTGCTGCAATATCCTTCATTCCGGACGGTAGCCCCCCATCCTTATCTTCATCCTGTGCCGCTGTCATTCCCATAAATAAAACCAACACCCCAGACAGTATTAACAAATTCCATAACTTCATTTTTTCACCTCATTTTAGATAATTAATTTTTTAGATATATTAATGGTAGTATGATGTTTAATCTTCGGTTAGAGTATACCTTCTTTGTACGGTAAACGGTGAATATTCTGCACCATCCGCATCAAAGAATTTTGTGAACCACTCATAATAGTGAAGCCTGAGCGTGTGTAAAAAGACAATAAAACCCTCAAGCCCCACGATAAGTAAGGTGCCCACGAAAATAATCAACAACCAAAATAAACCATTTAATGAAATGATAGCAGAAAACGTGATATGTTCACTATCAATCCCAGTAATTATCCCGGTAACATTATAAAGCGCAAGAAACATCCCGGCATGGACCAAAATCAGGGCAAAAATCCTGCTATAGGAGATGGTGTTTGATAGAAACAAAAGCAGTGTATCAAAAACCTCAAACCCACCCTCGAAAAGAAGCACGGGAAGTTTAGCCTTCTTTTTGTGAAATAGATTCTCGATGACCCCCTCCAGAGCGATTACCAGAAGGGGTAGTAAAAATAAGGGGACAGCAATCAACAGATTTTTAGACCATTCAGTCACATTCGTACCGTAATCGGAGACACAGACGTAACCGAACGCGATGATGCCATAATAAAACCAGATTTTTGGCACAGGCCTCAGGACAGCATGCAGATACTCTTTCTTTCGTATCAATTTAAGCATGTCCATAAACAACCCAACACCGATGTGGGTCATCCCAACAATAATCGCAAACATGAGGAATATCTTCGGGCTCTCAACCGGACTAATCCAGATGATTGGAACTATGTGGTGGAGGCCAAAGAAATCCCCGTACATTAAACCAAAAATCGCAGAAAAAACCCCGCACGATAAAGTAACGAAACCAAGATCCCTGAGTGCGTTCCTACCTAAAACAAAAAGAACAAGCCCAAGTAAGGCAACAATCAAACCATGACCCACATCACCGAACATAAGCCCAAAAATCAAGGGGAAGGTTACAGCAATCAATGGAGTTGGATCAATCTCTTTATAACCTGGGAAACCGAAGGTGCGAGTGATAACCTCAAACGGCTTAAAGATTCTTGGATTATCCAGGCAGGTTGGGATAACATCATCCCTGCCCGGATCATCTATCCTAATGAAAACATTCTCGTCAGTTGCTCTTCGTATTCTCCTGAGCAGGTCCTGGATTCTTTTCTCAGGAACCCAGCCCTCCAGAATGTAAACCCTCCTTGTTCTGCCATAAAAGCTTTCCACATCAGCTATATCCTTCTCTATCGACATCAGCTCCCTAATAACAAGAAGGTCGTCCGTATGCTCCAGCCTGTAGCTTTCAAGTCGCCGGGTTAACTTCTTCTTTTCATCAACTAACTCCCTGAGCTCCTTATCCAACCCCCTAAGCACATCCTCTGGCCTGCCAGCATAACCGGATAATGAAACCCTTGAAAAATCAAGTCTGCTAAGTATATCATCTAGTTTCTCTTTTTGTTCAACAGGTAGTGATAGTGCTATAGGAACCATCCCATCTACCACTATCTCATCAGCCTTCAATAATATGTATTCACCACCCACAATACCCTCTAACTCATCCCTCAATAACTCCAGATTCCCAACAGGGATTACTCCAACAGGGGTATATAGGAACTGCGACTCAGTCAGGAGATCTGCATCAACTCCAAGCATACCCAGTACCTGAAGGTCCTTTTTATCACTTACAAGTTCTTCCTCCTTCCCAGATAACTCAAGAAATCTCTCATGGATTGGAAGAATCTTTTTTTCGATGCCTGCAAGACTGTTTTTCACGTCCGACAGCTGCTCGCTGAAGGGTTTCTCCTTCACAATAATTTTCTCCCTGAAAGCCTTCAGTTCACCGAATGCGTCATATTCCCCAACCACACCCAAGATATCTATCACGTGATTAATCCTCCTGAGATAATCAGCACACTGCTCTGAATTACTTCCGTCGTGTCCACCGGTCAGTTCAGCTGATACGTCTTCGCTCTTTGTTATATCAAGTATCTGCACAACACCCAGCTTGCTCAGTTCCCTGGATACAGCCTCAACATATCTGTCTAGCACACCTAAACGAACTTTCTTCATGGACACTGGTTTGAACATTTTTGGTTACATTTGATTTATAGTGAGGATATCATATTTACATGATTAATCGTTATATTTAACTTTACTGTGGAGTAATAAAAATGAAAACAAAAAAGGAGGACATGATTCCACTAGTTCTATTATTCATCCTATTAAGTTCTCATACAGCAACAGCAGATGATTCAGGAACGCATGAGGCCATAATAACAGGACATATAACAGACTTAAAAAACCAGCCAGTTAATGAGGCAGAAATCAGGGTTTATATCAACGGACAGGCCTACGAAACAGATGATGAGGCAAGATCTGCACAAGATGTTGGAGTATATTCCATCAAAATAGAGGGAGTAACAGAAGAGACTGAAATAACACTTAGGGTGTCTAAACCAAGCTATAAAACAGAGGATATAGAGGTAGATGATTTCGTTTTTAAAGAGGATACATACTACGCCTTCAAGGATATTGTACTCACCAGAAAAGCGGGGATGGCATTCTATATCTCCGCCCTGGTCCTCATCATAATCTATGTCTTGATTTCATTCGAGATTATTCACAGAACCAACGCAGCGCTTTTGGGAGCAGCATCGCTGCTCTTCATCACATACACCCTGGGGACATTCGACGGGGACTACTTCATAATATCGTTTGAGGATGCTATCCAAGCAATAGATTTTAACGTGATCTTCCTGCTTATGGGAATGATGATTATTGTTGCAATAATGAAGAGGACAGGGGTGTTCCAGTGGATGGCCTACAAATCATACCAGTTCGCTAAAGGAGATGTATGGCGCCTGTGCATCATATTAATGATTGTTACCGCAGTCACGTCCGCACTGCTGGATAATGTAACGACCATGATCCTCTTAACTCCCGTGGTTGTGGAGATTGCCTTGATTCTGGGGATGTCCCCCCTGCCACTTCTGGTACCGCTGGTTCTGGCATCGAATATCGGGGGGACAGCAACCCTGATCGGAGACCCTCCGAACATAATGATCGGCTCATACGCTCACCTGACCTTCAATGAATTCATAATAAACCTGGCCCCTATTGTTGCTTTATCCATAGTAGCTCTCATAATCATGATGCGGTTCCAGTACAAGAAAGAGTATATGAAGGTTAAAGTAGATGACGTTGACGGACTGCTTGAGAGACTGAGGGGAGAGTACAGGATAACGGATAAGACCCTGCTCAAGTACAGTCTCGCCATCCTCGGCTTTGTTATCCTCTTGTTTGTAGTGCACGGGATACTGCATATGGAGCCGAGCATTGCAGCCCTAACCGGCGCATCTGTGCTGCTGCTGCTTAGTCGCGCAGACATTGTTGATATGCTTGAGGAGGTGGAGTGGCCCACCCTCATATTCTTCATGATGCTCTTTATTATCGTCGGCGCAACGGTTGAGACTGGACTGATCGGGATGCTAGCTGATCTCGTCAGCGACCTTGCAGGCGGAAGCCTGGTTCTGGCAATAATCCTTATACTATGGGTTTCTGCAATAGCGTCAGCGGTTGTTGATAACATACCCTTCACTGCGACAATGCTCCCAATAGTTGCTTACCTGACACAGACCCTGCCTGGCGCCGAAAGTATGGTATTGTGGTGGGCACTGGCTCTGGGGGCGTGTTTCGGCGGAAACGGCACCCTGATCGGAGCATCCGCGAATGTTGTTACAGCAGGGATATCCGAAAGAGCAGGTCACCCGATACGATTCATCGACTTCCTTAAGGTCGGTGCCCCGGTTATGTTCGTGAGCGTTTTTATTGCAACAATTTATCTATTAATTGCTTTTTAATCATATACTTAAACCAAAATGAGCGAGGAAATCAAAAAAATAGTTTGTGCAACAATTGGGTCAGAGAGCTGTAAGAGGGCGGAGGATAAGGCGATAGCTTTGGCTCAGGAGTGGGATGCGGAGCTTGTTTTTTTGTATGTTGTGGATTCCAGCTTCCTCGGCAGCGTATCCAGAGAGATACACGGGGCTAGGACGTTAAGTAAGGGCCTGCACAACATCGGCGAAATTATCCTAGGGAATGTGAAAAAGAAGGCGGAGGATAAAAACATACAGGCAGAGACCAGAATAGTGGAGGGCACGGCGCATGAGGAAATAGAGAAGGCAGTTACTGAATACAGTGCCGACTTGCTGGTTATCGGCAGCGAGAAGAGGGGGTGGATTAATGAATACCTTATCAAGGGGGGGGTCTATGATTTCGTTGAGGATATGCGCGAGAAAACAGGTGCTGAGGTAATGGTTGTAGATTAGAGGCTGCAGGCGTTTCCGTCCTCGGCGGATGCTTCTAAGGTGTTTTCGGGTTTCTTCCAAGAAAGCACCACACCTAACACTTGGAGACAAAACCATCCACCCCGCAATAGTTATATAGTCCTTTGTTCTCTATTGTTTATTGAGGTGTTTGTTTATGGAATTTAACATACAAATCGAGGGAAGACATGCCTATATGATCTTGTTCGTTCTCGTTTTGGGGTTTGCTTCAGTCTTGGTTTTCTCCCAAGGAGGTCCAATACAAGGCCATCCTGCAGAAGAAATAACCCCTGGCACCTTCAGTGGAGGAGGAGAGTACATATTCCCCGCAGGAAGCAAAGTCGGCATCGGAGGGACAAGTCCACAAGCAGATCTTGATATGGGAGCTGGCGGCATCAGGTTAGGCGATGTTACAAAGTATGCCTGGCCGGGCGCTGACCCTGTTGTGACCCGGCGGGGAAGCACGGGATCTGCTAATCCTAAAGGAACTTGTGATCCTCAATTCGGACAATTTAATGCTGAAGTCAGCTGTAATGACGATGAGATATTACTTCAGTGCGGAAGTTCCGCTAGCGGAGGGAGACAATGGGCTGATGTGGACCATTTTGATGTAGGAACTTTTCCAAGCACATCAGGAAGATTATACAGAAAAGACAACACTTGCCGTATATGTCTTACAGGAAGCACAGCTGGATGGTATGAGGATAACAAAGTAACAGTTTATGCTTTTTGCATGAACAGTAATTCCGAATAACACTCTCTGAACTGGGAGGAACATCATCTTTTGATGATTTTCGATTTGGTTTTTGTGCTGGATTTTACAGCACAATCTCTACTTTATTATCTTAACTTCGCCACTTGACCTAGTTCTCACTG
>NJEG01000008.1 GCA_002254565.1 Candidatus Altarchaeales archaeon ex4484_2
TGTTCCCAGACCGTTGCCTACCACTAGGGCGTCATGTCTAACCTCTAGGAGCTTTTTCACATCCCCCAGATTTAGATAGTGTTCAGATCCAAGCTCTACGTAGATTAGATTAGGATCTGAGTTGATTCTTTCCAGGACAAAAGAGGGTGCTGCTACAATAGAGAGGTCTGCTCCGCTCCTAAGCGCAGAAACTGCCGTAAGTAAGGGAGCGCCAATATAATCCTGGCTCCCTCCCACAGTTAGTACCCTGCCGAAAGCGCCCTTGTGTTCCCCTCCACCCCTTCCTGGAACTGCTAGATAGACGTTGCCTGGACCCACCTGCAGTTCCGCCTCCAGGGGTATTCCAATATAAGCAACCTCTGCATCCACTGTCTTGGGCAGATGGAAGGATAAAACCAGATCAGCTTCAATTGCAGGATAATCAACAGAGAGTTTATAAGATTTTGATGCGTTTATGGTATCAACTATACTCTTCACAGGCTGCCTTAACTCTCCCCTGATGCCTGTGCCAATCAAGGCTTCGATTATGCACCCGAATCCGGCTAGCTCATCCCTGATTTCCACGCACTGGATGGAGTCGGTCACGTATTCAAGCTCTATGGAATCCAGTTTCCTTATTATTTCAAAATTTCTCTGGTTTTCCTCTGTCCTCTCCCCCTTCAGGGAGTATACTCTCACCTTTTTTCCCATGGAGGACAGGTGTCTGGCAGCCACCAGGCCGTCTCCTCCGTTGTTGCCTGTCCCGCAGAATACCGCTATTTTTTCATAGGAGGAGGCTCTTAATGCGATCTCTTTACCCGCGTTCTCCATCAACAGAATGCCATCTACACCAAGGTAGGATGCGTTCATATCCAGTGCCTTACCAAGCCTCAGGTTATCCATCAAAGCAACCTCATCATCTAACGGTAGTACGCCATCTCCTCCGCTCCTTCACTGGTGCCTTTCTTGAAGGCAGTTATATCCAGCTGGGATATGGAGGGGTGTATCTTCTTTAAGGCCTCTTTGAAGTGCTTCATTGAAACCTTATCCGAATCGATGCTCTCCCTGAGGGATATCATAGCAGCCTCCCTGCATATTGCTTCAATATCCGCGCCACTGTATCCCTTGGTTTTCTCAACCAGCTCGTTGAATTCCACACCCTCGAGGGGCATGTTCCGGGTATGTATATTGAATATCTCCAGCCGGGCATCCCTATCTGGCACGGGCACAACAATTCTGGTATCGAATCTGCCGGGTCTTAAGAGAGCCGAGTCTATTATATCAGGCCTGTTCGTTGCCCCGATAATCATCACATTCTCCAGGTCTTCTATGCCGTCCATCTCGGTCAGTATCTGGTTCACCACAGTCTCTGTTACATGGGAACCGGGAGAGTCCTCACCTCTTCTCCTGGGGGCGATGGCGTCTATTTCATCAAATAATATTATTGTCGGTGAGGTCTGCTTGGCCTTCTTGAAGATTTCCCTTACCGCCTTCTCTGACTCCCCAACCCATTTAGACAAAAGCTCAGGTCCCTTGACTGCTATCATGTTAGCCTCTGACTCGTTTGCCGCTGCCTTAGCCAGAAGGGTTTTACCACACCCTGGAGGTCCGTTTAGGAGTATTGCCTTGGTTGACCTAATCCCCATCCTCTTAAACGCTTGAGGGTATTTCATAGGCCACTCCACAGCCTCCTTCAGGAGGTTCTTCACATCCTCCAAGCCCCCAATGTCAGTCCATTTAACATCAGGTATTTCCACCAGCACCTCCCTCAGGGCTGAGGGAGAAATCAGCTTTTTAGCATTAATGAAGTCCTTCCTCTCCACCTTCAGTGAGTCCAATATTTCCACCGGGATTTCATCCTTCTCCAGGTCTATATGAGGCAGTATCCTCTTGAGGGTCTGCATGGCAGCCTCCCTGCTTAAAGCCGCTAAATCCGCTCCCACAAACCCGTGGGTGGAGGATGCCATCTCATCCAGGTCAACGTTATCTGATAGGGGCATGTTTCTTGTGTGTATCTGGAGTATCTCTTTCCTGCCATCTCTGTCTGGCACGCCGATTTCTATCTCCCGGTCGAATCTCCCCGGTCTTCTTAGCGCAGGGTCTATTGAGTTAGGTCTGTTTGTTGCACCAATAACCACCACGTTACCTCTCTCCATCAACCCGTCCATTAGGGCAAGCAGTTGAGCTACCACCCTCCTTTCTACCTCACCTTTGGTTTCCTCTCTCTTTGGTGCGATAGAGTCCAGCTCATCTATGAAGATTATGGATGGGGCGTTTTCCTGTGCCTCCGAGAATATCTCCCTCAGCTTTCTCTCTGATTCCCCGTAGTATTTGTCCATTATTTCAGGTCCATTAAGTGGTAGGAAGTAGGAGTTTGTTTCGCTTGCTACCGCCCTGGCTATCAGCGTCTTTCCTGTTCCGGGAGGGCCGTATAATAGAAGACCCTTCGGGGGCAGTATCCCAAGTTTCTCGAATAATTCAGGGTGTTTCATGGGTAATTCCACCATCTCCCTGACCCGGGATATCTCCTCTTTAAGTCCCCCGATATCCTCGTATCTAATGGCCAGCTCTGTTGGCTCTATCTTGAGGGGTTTCTCCCTGATTTCAAGGTTTGTATTGTTTAGTACCTGGATTATTCCAGAGGGTTTTGTTTTGGCTACCACGAAGGGTATGGCTTGTCCCAGCACACCGATGGATAGGTTGTCGCCTTTCATCATCGGCCTGCCAAGGAATCTCTGTTTTATGTGGCTGGCAAAGTCCCCGCCGAACTTTATTTCGTGTTTTATCGGAGCTATTATTATGTTACTGGCTGGGTGGGCTTCTGCCTTCTTGATTGAGACCCGATCTCCTAGTGATGTCCCTGAGTTTTGTCTTATGAGGCCGTCCATTCTTATTATGCCCGCTCCCATGTCTTGTGGATGAAGGGGCCATACTATGGCTGCCGTGCTTTTATTGCCCTTTATTTCGAGTATGTCGCCTGATGTGACGCCGAGGGCTTTCATTGTTATTTCGTCTATTCTGGATATGCCCCTCCCCACATCGTTCTGGAGGGCTTCCATAACCTTCAGCTCTATGTTTTTGTCTTTTACCATTTTTTTTTGTTTAATGTTGTTGGATTAAATAAAGATAGGGTACAACATATATATCCAATTTAACATATAAAAATCACATTAATGCTTCATAAACTCCCTCAAAAGAGATGTAGCATAACACCCCTTAGATAAAACAAAACGCAACTCAACCATAAGATTTCCAGGAGATAAATCATCACCCAAAACACCCAGAACCTCAAAATCCCGGTAGACAACAAAAGCGTCCCTTAAGGCTCCCCTGGAACCCAGCT
Organism: Candidatus Altarchaeales archaeon ex4484_2; assembly: GCA_002254565.1. Classification (GTDB taxonomy): domain Archaea; phylum Altiarchaeota; class Altiarchaeia; order IMC4; family QMZM01; genus EX4484-2. The sequence goes on from NJEG01000008.1 coordinate 3,323, forward strand.
CAGGCAAAGACCCTGCCCTGAAATCATCAACCGACACGCCCTCATCCTCCAGTATAGAGGCGGTGACCTCATCCACCCCACTTTTGAAGCCAACCAACGGAAGCCTCTCCACAGGAATCTGTTCCCTCAGATAGTAACTCAAGGCCCTGTTGAATATGAAAGACTGGTAGGCATGAACGAACATCCTCTTCAAGCCCGAGGGCAGCTGCTGCAGAGCACCCCCGTAGTCTCCTTCGTTCCTGATCAGATGATTTATGAGAGAATGCTCGTACTCCAGATGCCGTGGGTATTCCCTCACAGCCTGCCTGTAGTCCCCGGAAACACCTAAGGAATCCCTCGCCTCTCTGACTGAGTCGCTCTCCCCATGGAAGGAATCAGTAAGATAAACCATAACCGCCGCCTCAAGATTGCCTTTAACAATCTCCCTACCAACCAGGTGGGTGATAGGTCTCGTGGAGCCGAAACGCTGTATACCGAAAAAGTTAGGGAAACCCGCCCTGAGCTCATTATTTATTTCATCTATTCTCTCCCTGATCTCCTTCCCCGGTAAATCAATTCCCCTGACCCTGAGGGTGAACCTGTTCCCCTGCAGGTCGCCTAGATTAATTCTCTTATCCGAGTAACTATAGTCTTTAAGGTGTATATCCTTCAGGTTTACCCTCCCCAAATCGGAGGTAGAAATATTCCAGACCGAAATCCTTTGCGTGGTTAACGCCCTCTTATCTTTTGTGCCGGCGAAGCCGATCCTTTTCCTGCTGACCCTTAAGGCATTAGACAACTCCTTAATTGCTCTCAGGGTGCTCCGGTTTTTTTTCTCCAGGGTTAGATGCAGCTGCTCTCCCTTTCTCCCTAGATCTAGACCAAAAGATTTACCCGCCTCCAGGATCAGGCCCTGGGGGGTTATCTCCTCAACAATAAAGTCCTTGGGAAGCTGCTTTATTTTCCCACCCAGACCTGGTGTTCTAGACTTGTAGACCTCCAAGCCAACCTCTCTCTCGGGCTGTGATTTATCCATAGAGTATATAATATTAATTATGCCATCATTAAGTGAGACACAGGATCAGGTCAGGGAATACGACAAAAAACATGGTTGGGGTGAGGACCAGGCAAGCCATATAGTATTGCATATGACAGAGGAGCTGGGGGAGATAGCCAGGCGCATTCTTAGAAGAGACGGCTACAAGAAGGAATTCTTCGATAGAAAGGAGCTGGCTGAGGAGCTGACAGACATCCTCTACCTGAACCTGAAGCTGGCTAACACATTCCACATTGAACTGGAGGAGGAATGGAATCTTATGTGGGAGCGCTACAGGAAGAAAACAAACCGTTCTTAAATCCTGTCTGCGATATTATTAGTTGATGGGTGAAATAAAGGATCTCACAGAGGACCTCATTAATCCAACACCTGCCAAGGTTATGGTATCCTTTATTGTTGGAGTATGCCTGTTATCTGTTGAATTCATGGATAAGGTATGGTGTTATCAGGGGCTTCCGCTCCCCATATACCAGTGGTGTGGACCGGATAACATAACAAGAGACCATGCATCCTTTTTAGGGCATTTCCTGGTAGCAGACTTGCTTATATGGTACCTCCTAGGCTGTTTGCTTTCATGGTTCCTCATCCTATTGTACGGTAGGTACCTTAATATTACCTGAAAAATGTCAATCTACAGAGCATACGACATCAGGGGAGTCTACAACCAGGAGTTAACCTGTGAGGTAGCTGAGAGCATCGGGAAAGCCTACGCCACATACATCAATGGGGGGGAGGTTGTGGTGGGCTTCGACGCCAGGGAAAGCTCCACCCGGTTAAGGGATTCACTGGTTAAGGGTTTAACCTTTGGGGGATGTGATGTAGTGGATGTTGGTATGGTGCCCACGCCCCTGCTTTATTTCGCCATATCCCACTACAACAAAGAGGGAGGTATAATGATTACAGGCTCCCATAATCCTCCTGAGTACAACGGCTTCAAGCTTTGTAGGGGAACCCACACCCTCTACGGGGAGGGGATTCAGGAACTCAGGAAGATAGTAGACTCCGGGAGATATAGGAGTGGTAAGGGTGGCGTTAAAAAACTGGATGTCAAGGAAACCTATCTAAGCTATGTAGCCGAGAGAATAAATCTGGATAAAAAGATCAGGGTGGTTGTGGACGGAGGTAACGGAGCGGTTGATGACATAGCCGATAAATTATTCAGGAGACTGGGCTGCCAGGTATCCTGCATCTACTGCCAGCCTGATGGCTCGTTCCCCAACCACTTCCCGGACCCTACAGTGGACGAGAACCTGAAGGATTTGATTGATAAGGTCAGGGAGAAGAAAGCAGACCTTGGTGTTGCATTCGACGGCGACTGCGACAGGCTTGGTGTGGTAGACGGTAGCGGAAACATTGTTAGGGGTGATCAGATACTGGTTCTTTTCTCGAGGCAGGTTTTGGATAAGCAGCCGGGTTCCAAGATTATTTTTGAGGTTAAGTGCAGCCAAGCCTTGATTGATGAGATAAAAAAGGGGGGAGGTATCCCCGTAATGTATCGGACAGGGCATTCCTTTATCAAGAAAAAGATGAGGGAGGAGGATTCTCCCTTGGCTGGTGAGATGTCAGGTCACTTTTTTTTCGCAGACAACTACTACGGCTTCGATGATGGAATATATGCAGCAGCCAGGTTGATGGAGATATTATCTGCCAGCGGAAACACCCTCGCAGAGCTTGTTGAGGGGATGCCGCACTACCACTCCACGCCCGAAATTAGGTTAAAGTGTGGCGAGCAGGAGAAGTTTGAGATAGTTAAGGAGATGAGGAAGAAATTCAGGAAAGAATATAATGTGATAGACATAGATGGCATCAGGGTACAGTTCGACGACGGGTGGGGGCTGGTGAGGGCCTCGAACACGGAGCCGGCTATAATCCTGAGATTTGAGGCTAAAACCAAGGCACGACTTGAGGAGATTAGGGGGATAATAACCAAGGAGCTAGTAAAGTTTCCTTCTTTATCTAATCAACCAATAGTTTAATCTGTGATGAGAAAAGCTTTGGCTGAATTCCTTTCATGGAATGATGATGATGCTTATGAGCGCTGAGAATAGTCGACCTTTTCTAAAGGCCGGGATGGGAGTTATGAGCTCTGGTTGGTTTGTGGATTTATAGTGGATGGTGTTTAATGGATAATATGGGGGAAAAGGTTTTAATCCTTGACGACCAGAGATTCAGCCGTACTAGGGCGATATCTCTTCTAAAAAAAAAGGGTTTCAAGGAGTTTATTGAGTCCTCAAGTGTGGAGGATGCTCTGGAAAAATACAGGGAAGATAAGCCTTACTTTGTGTTGCTTGATATAATCCTACCTGGAAAATCAGGTAAAGAGTTCCTAAAGGAGGTGTTGGAGGTTGATCCTGACGCCAAAATTTTTGTGATGAGCGTTTTAAGCAGGGAGCAGGACATGAAGGATTGCCTGGGGTTGGGCGCATCCGGTTATTTAACCAAACCCTTGACCGAGGATAAGCTAGAACATATAATATACACCCTAAAGTATCTGGATGGTTAGATGAGGTCCTCAGGTATCCTCTGGTTTCTGAATAAGTCTTTGATTTCCTCCCGCTCTCTTATCAGCTCAGCTGAGTCACCCCATAAGAGGACTTCAGGGGGTCTTGGCCTGCTGTTGTATTGGCTGCTCATAGAAAAACCATATGCTCCGGTATCATGTATGGCCAGGATATCACCCGCCTTTGTTTCAGGTAGATTTCTTTCTTTGCCTAGTACGTCACCTGACTCACATATGTTACCGACCACATCATATGTTTTGTTTCCCCCCCGTCCCTTACCTGAGAGGTTCTCTATTCTGTGGAAGCTATCGTACATGGCAGGCCTCAGCAGGGTGTTGAAGCCGCAGTCCACGTTTATGAACTGCTTGTAGGGTGTCTCCTTAACGCTCTGCACCTCACATAAAAGAACGCCCGCGTTTCCTACCACATACCTACCCGGCTCCAGCCAAAGCTCCGGCTCATATCCTGTTCTCTTACTCCATCTGTCCAGCACCTGAACGAGCGACTCAGCCAGCTCATCTGGTGATATGGTATCATCGCTATTGTAGTCTATGCCCAGACCACCACCTACGTCAACGAAATCCAGCTCTAAATCCAACTTCTCCCTGAGTTTCTTCACGAAGGCCATGAGTTTATCCAGGGCCTCGATGAAGGGTTTCTTGTCGGTTATCTGCGAACCTATGTGCATGTGAACGCCCTTGATTTCTACGTTATCCAGCTCTCTGGCGAACCTGTAGGCCTTAAAGGCGAGGTCTTCTTCTATGTGTATCCCGAACTTTGACTCCCTTATCCCGGTTGAAATCTTGGGGTGTGTTTTCGGGTCTATGCAGGGGTTCACCCTGAATGAGATCCTAATGCTCTTGTTTCTGGACTTGAGTATGTCATGCACCCTGTTTAATTCATCCATTGAGTCAATGTTCAATAGAACATTTGAGTCTATGGCCAGCATTATATCCTCTCTTGTTTTGGCGTTGTTTGTGTAGATGATTTCCTCGCCCTCAAAGCCCGCCTTTAGGGCAGCCTTCAGCTCCCCCGCAGAGACTACATCAGCCTTAGAGCCCTCCTCTTTTAGCACATTCAGTATAGCCAGGCTTGTGTTCGCCTTAAGCGCGTAGAATACCTTACTCTTGGGGTAGCGGCTTCTGAAGGCCAGTAGGAAATCCCTGAAGTTTTTCCGTATCCTATCTTCGTCGTACACGTAGACAGGTGTCCCATATTTACCAGCGACCTTTAGTAAAATCGAATGATTCATTTTTGGGGATTGAATAATTAATATTATCTTAGATTAGAGATTTAAATTGGAGCCGTTGACACCGGATTTCAGGTTTGATGCTGAACTGCTAGAGAACAGAATCAACTCCCTCAGAAGGGAATTTGATGAAATGGAATTCGACAGGGACTTATTCAGGGATAAGTTGGTGGAAAAAGGTTTTGAGATAAGAAAGCTGGCCCTTATTAAACCACCTGATAGTGTTGAGTTGCTGGCTGTTGACTCCTCCATAGTTAAAGCCGAGCTCCGTTTTTTTGCTTTATGGGCTCTTCATTGTGTTGTTTTACGGGCCTGCTTTGATGGGAGAAAGCATAGGGACTCTCTTGTGGGGGGGGAAATCTGGTACAGGAACCTCATGTACAATTCCTTCATTGACGCGGGACAGATAAAACCGTACCGGCTGGTGGAGGAGAAAACAAACAACATCCGGATTCTTAAGGAATATGAATCCATTAGGGGAACCTTCAGGGAGTTAAGGTCTGGAGGCTGTGATGTGGATTACCTGCTGGTTGACGGAAGCCTTTATACAAACCACGGTAAACTATCAAGATACGGTGGAGGAAAAGCCCCGGAGGAGTACCGTGAACTGATTGGGGAGGGAAGGGTTGTGGGTATGGCTGAGGACTCGCATGCCGGTGACCTGGCAGATAAGGTGGGTTTGGACTGCACCAACCTCATGCTCTTGGACCTCATACTTGATGAAAAAGAATATGTGGTGCATGAGAGAGAGGATATAAACATCTGTTATCTGAAGCTGCCCTCCAAGAAGCTCTCGTATACCCTGGAGGAGAAAAGCCCGTCCCTCACCGTCCGGTGGGAGTTCCCTTACAGGGAGTTCAGGGAGGATTTAGGAACCCTGGCGTATATGTGGTCTCAAGAGGATGACCTGCTGCATCCCCAGGTTTACCCCATCAGGGTTGCTGACTACCTGACGAGGAGGGTTAAAATGCAAGGCCTCTTGGAGAGGCTTATTGAAGAAAACAATCTAATGTTAAGGTACAGAGATCTGCGGGAGAGTGGTCTATAGCTACACCCTCACAATCTCCAGCCCAGTATTCTCCAGCAAACCCGTTACTCTCTTTTTTTCCTTACCCAACCCCTTCCATTCAATCAACGCAACATCAGGTTGGGGTAGGGTCTTGGATACCATCTGCCCTAGCATTACCTCATCCAGGTAGGGTAGGTTGTGTTTAGGGCAGATGTGCCCGATAGCGTAGTCTTTTATCCTGGTGAACTTCCGGCAATAGTGTCCTCCACCTAACCCTATAGCTGCCTTATTTTCCTTTACGGGTTCATAGGAAAGCAGTTCATTGATTACTTCAGCGGCTAGAGAACACGCCCTCAGATCACGCCACTCTTTTTTTGTGCTCCCCACTTCCACGAAAAAAACAGGCTGCTCAAGTCCTGTGGGGCCGTGGTGGGTGCTCTCGAAGCTGACTTCATAGTTGATACCCTCCCTTTCTTGTTTCTCCTGCAGAAGCTGGAGCGCCTTCTGCAGATAAAAAGCTGGCGCATAAGAAAGCTCTCTGGGGTTGCCTCCATAGTCTGCAGTAGAGTAGTTCCCAGGTGAATGACAGGTGAGGCAGGGTTTACCTGACTTGGAAGCGTGCTTTGATGCGACAATACATAGGGTTTCTGGATTCCTGTTCAGAGACTCTAGAGTTAACACATCATCAAAAGCCACTAGATTCCCTACATCGTACTCATCCTCCAGTATCGATTTGATGTTCACTCCGGCCATGTCTTTCCTGGAGTATAGTATTATTTTATCCCACATTCTCCCAGCACCTTCTTGACTAATTCATCTATTTCCAGCTCCTGCTCTATCTCTCTTATCTCATCTTTTTTTGCCTTCGTTGACGGTTTGGTGGGAGCGAACTCGCATCTTTGGGGCTTGATAAGCATGTAGGTTCCTATCTCTCTGGCTTTGGAAATAATCTCCTCCTTATCCATACCCACCAGGGGCCTGTATACTGGCATAGAGACTGATTCATCCAAGAGCGTGAGGTTGTGCAGTGTCTGGCTGGCTACCTGCCCTATGTTTTCGCCGGTGACTAGGCCCTCAGCATTCTCCCGTAACGCTATTTCTTCCGCTATCCTGTACATCAACCTCTTACATACTATGCACATGTTTCTCCCGGATTTGTATTTAATCTTTTCCAGTATTTCTTTGTAGGGTATCAGATAGAGCCGTATCCCGTGAACGGAGTACTCCTCAAGTTTACCTAACACCTTTCTCACTTTTGTGTCGCTGCCGTAGTGCACTGCTATTACTTCACAGCCTCGTTTCATCAGCATCCACGCAGCAACCGGTGAATCAATTCCTTCAGAGATTAATGCTATAACCTTGCCCTGCGTCTTGTAGGGTAGACCTCCAACCCCCCTTATTTTCTCATGGAATATGTAGGCCTGATTCCCCCTGACCTCTACATGGATGGTCTTATCAGGGTTGTCTAGATTAACGTGGCAGTCTATTTTTTCTAGGATAATCTCTCCCAGCCTCGCCTCTATCTCCCTGCTCTTCAGACTGTAGTTGTTTCTCCTGGCTCTGACAGCGAAACCTTCCCCGTCTTCTATAACCTCCTTCGCTAGTTCCAAGGCTCTGGCTGATAGGTTTTCTATACCGGAGTCTATCTCTATGGCGGGGCTAACGGATTTCACCCCATAGACTCTGGCAACTTCAGAAGCGAGGGAGCTTGCTTTTTTTGTCTTGAGATAGATTCTATGCCTGTCTCTTCTGGTTCCCACCTCTAAACCCTTAAGCTTTAGTTGGATGTTCCCTATAAGCTGGTTCTCGAATTCCTTCTTCACGTATTCGCTTTTGAGGAAGATTTCCGAGTACCTGACTATTATGGTGTCGTACATTTTTATTTCTGTTAGTGGTTAATAGTATTTATAGCAAGAAAAAAAAGATGGTAACGGTACTAAATATTGAGGATTTGGTTTCGGGAATAAAGCGGGCTGCACATGATTTATCTTGTTTGATGAACCCCTTCCGCTGGGATGATTTCTTTCGAGATATGAGGCTGGAGGAGCCTAAGATTACGCCGATGGCTTTATGGGCTTTGCTGTCTCTTCTGGGGGTGATGGTTTTACCTTGGATTCTGGTTGGGAACGATGTTGCACTGAATTTAGTGATCCTGGTTATCCTGATTTTCACTCTCTGGCTTGGGAACTACCTGATGGATTTCCTTTTGATAGCGGGTTACTTCACCTACCTGGGTTATTTTGTTGCTGGGGTTTATGGGACGATGGATAATTTGACCGCTATTAAGGTGGGTTTCCAGTATTTTTTCGTCGGGGTTTTTCTGGTGTTTTTGATGTCTTATCTGTTGATGGTCTTCAGCAGGTGGGAGCTGGATTTCGGGGAGAGTTTCCCCTTAACAACTTATTCCATCATACCTGGTTTGTTGGGGGGGATTTTCGCAGCCTATGGGGAGACTATTGTTTTAAGTTTTCTTTTTATTGCTTATAGCACTGTTCTCTTGTATGTTGGGATAAAGATTAGGGTGGGTTTCGAGAAATCTTTCACTGTTTTGGTGATGGCGGTTTTCACGGGTGGTGCGGTATCCATGATATTGCTTGTTTTTCTATCCTTCCTGCTGGGAACCCCGGAGTGGGCGTTCTAGAAGGAGAGTGTTTTTCTTGGAGTGTAACAATGCACTCTCTTTCTCAAAGAAAAAGGTATGCTGGGGACGAGGTTCTCCTCTATCGAGGATTTCGCCTACGGCTCAAGAACTCGCGTCAAGCTCTAGAAAAAAGCTTGAGCAAACCAGATCAACACTTTTCTACAAAGAAATTGTTTTCTTTTTCACCAACGTTTTTCTTTTTCCCCGTAGGGGATAATCCCTTCGGGATTTACAAAAGAAAAAGGTTGCGGGGGACGAGGTTCGAACTCGCGTAGGCCTGCGCCACTAGGTTTCTTCTCTTTTCGCTCGAGCTCTGCTCGAAGCATCTCGCAGATCCTAAGCCTAGCCCCTTTGACCACTCGGGCACCCCCGCGTAAAGGAGTTTTTGGGATGAGATTATATGGTATTCAGGATAAAATAATAACCCAAAGCCCATGAGGGGTTGTGTCGGGCTTTATCTCTTTCTGTAGCCGAATTTTTTGTCGTATCTTTTGTGGTCTATGACATCGAGTATGAAGGCTATTATCTCTATCTTGGTTTCGCTGTCTGCTAGCGTATACAGCATCCTCCAATAATTGGGCAATCCAATGCGGAAAAGGTTGGTGACACCATATTTTGACTTATACTCTTGTGGAATAAGTTTCTTTGATACAGGGTCGCCATAGTGTGGATTAGACTTTATTAGCTCGATCTTCTTGTGCAGAGCGCGGAGGATGGTTGCCTCGTTTTTAGATGAAGCAGATTCTTCGTTAAGGTATTTGTAGACTTCCTCCGCCTCAGGCGAGAAAATTACTCTAACTTTTTTCATATTTCAAGCCCGGAGTTTATCGCTTTCCTCAGGTCTGGGTTGGGATTGTGTATCCAGGTTATGCCTTTCATAGAAACAGCTATCTTGTTGCTTTCCTCAAGGTATTCTAGTATCCTCTTCAGTGTATTGTGGTTCACCTGCCGGGGCAGCTTCTTTTTCAGATCAGCTACGCTAACCACGCTCTCATCCATGTTCTTTAATGTGTCCTCCACCATCAAAACCGTGTTCAGGGTGGGTGAATGTTTAGGTCGGGGCACATCCACGTAAGTTGACATATTAATCACAAAAAGTTATTTAATAATAAGTATTAGGTATTGACTCATATATAAATAACTCGCTCTCTTTAGATTTTGGAGGTTATTTTTAACCTGAGAGGGTAATCATTTATTTATGGGAGGGGATGGGTTGTTTTTTGAGGTGGGTGTTGGTTTAACCGCCTTGGTTGTGTTGATTTGCGCTGCTAGTGTGGCTGTTAAGCGGATACATAAGCTGCTCGTCTACTACGGTTATTCTGACACCTTCGGGGGGCTGGTGGTTTTTTCGATGGCAACAAGTCTGCCTGAGATATTCTCGCACCTGGCAGCCTCCCTGGGGATACTATCAGAGAGTCTGGACTATGAGGTGGCCTCAGCGACTGTTTTAGGAGCCAACATCGGCTCTGATGTTATCCAGCAGACCCTGATCCTGGGATTGGTTGTGTTCTTCATGGGTACGCTGGAATTCAAAAAAAGTTTCCTCAAAACCGGCTACCTCCCCATGATAACCACCACCTTGATGTGCATAGTCCTGGGGCTGGACGGCATATACTCGCGCCTTGATGGCCTAATCCTCTTCAGCTCATTTATTGCATATCTGGGATACCTCTACAGAAGAGAAAACCATCACATGAAGGAAAACATTCAGAGACTAGATAAAAGCGAGAACGTCCAGGCTGATTTATTTGTGGCAGCAACCTGCTTTGCTCTGATGCTGGGCAGCGCTCATTTCCTATTGAAGATCACCCAAGAGGTTGTTTTATTAACCGGTTTAGGGGGTTCGCTCATAGGGGTAATCAGCTTGGGGGTTGCTTCAGCCTCCCCTGAATTTTTCACGGCAGTGTTCGGTTTAAGAAATCATACAGCAGGCATATCGCTTGGCACCTTGATCGGGAGCAACATAACCAATCCCTTGGTGGGTATTGGTGGAGGCGCTCTACTGTCGACCTACTGGGTTCCAAAACCCCTTGTCTACTGGGACCTTCCTATGGAGACAATAACAGCAGCGTTGTTGCTTGCTTATCTAGTGAAGACCGACGGCAGGCTGGGTAGGTGGGGAGCCCTCTATCTAATGGGGTTGTATTTCCTCTATCTAGCTGTTAGATTCACATACTTCGCAGTCGACTAGCTTTTTTTCTTCCTGCTCTTAACTGGTTTCTTCTTCCTGCGGAGGTACTTTTTTTTGCCGTCGAGGTCGTGGAAGAAATCCGCGGCCTCAATCAGTTGGGAGGATGCGCTCTTGCGGAAAGCTATCACCTCCACCCGGCATCCCTGGCTGTTGAGGTATCTTACCAGATCCGTGAAGTCCCCGTCGCCGGAGACTAATACCACAGCATCCAGTTTAGGAGCTAACCTGATAGCGTCCATTGCCAGACCAACATCCCAGTCCCCCTTCTTTTGGCCGCCTGAGAAAACTTGCAAATCCTTGCTTCTCACATCAAAGCCCATGTTTTCAAGGGCTTCGAAGAAGCTCTCTTCTTCTCCGATATCGGCTTTTATGACATACGCGAAAGCCCGTATCAGGCTCCTTCCGGCAACAGCATCATCAAGTATCTTCCTGAAGTCGACCTTGCTATCGTACAGGTTTATTGCGCTATAGTACATGTTTTGTATGTCTACGAACACCCCCACGCGCTGGTTTTTATGGAATCCCTTCATGTGAACACCTCATATGATAGTATTAAGGGGGTTACAGAAATAAAAAGACGTGTTTTATTCACTCCATCAAATATAATCAAGTAGTGTTTTTGCTGAAATAACACTCAATTGTTTTTTAAAACATGGAATCTGAACCAAATACAAATACAGGAGACCGGCTGATTATCGTATCGAACAGGGAGCCATGTATACATGAAAAGAAAAAAAAAGAGGTGTATAGCATACCAACAGGAGGTCTTGTATCTGCATTAACCCCTGTAGTCAGCTCATGTCACGGCATCTGGGTGGCTTGGGGCAGCGGAAGGAGAGACTTTGATGTGGTTGACGAAAAAAACAGAATAGAAATCCCCCCAGATAATCCGAGATACACACTAAAGAGGGTTCATCTCTCAAAAGACGAGATTGAAGGATTCTATCAGGGATTCTCGAACAGCATAATGTGGCCCATATGCCATTCATTCATAGGCAAGGTAGAGTTCACGCCGGATTACTGGAATCACTACAGAAAAGCGAACCATAAATTCTCTCAAGCCGTCTTATCGGAGATGAGAGAAGATGAGGGAGATTATATCTGGATCCATGACTACCACCTGAGCCTTGTAGCAGAGGATATAAGAAAGGAGAGATCTGATGCTAGAATCGCCTTGTTCTGGCATGTTCCCTGGCCGCCTTGGGAGATGTTCGGAAGACTCCCATGGAGGAAGCCGATAATAGATAGTTTATTGAACTGCGATCTCATCGGGTTCCAGACCGAATCCCATCTAAGAAACTTTTTGGACTCCGTTAGGAGAGGGACCAAAGCCTACGTGGATGAAAAAAACAGGTTTATTAGAACCGAGGATAGGGAAATCCATGTAAACGAGTTCCCCATAGGGATAGACTATGAGAGATTCAACAGTTTCCACCGAAACAAGGATAAAATCAACGCCTCAGATGATTTAATGGATGAATTCGATGGACTAAAGATTATTTTGGGTGTGGACCGGCTGGACTACACTAAGGGAATACTCCACCGGCTGGAGGCGTTCCAGAGGTTTCTTGAGAAGTACCCCCAGTATCATGGGAGGGTTGTCTTCCTGCAGATAATGAACCCCAGCAGGTGGAAGGTTAAGGAGTACAGAAAAATGAAAAGAAGTGTTGAGGAGGCTGTTGGCCGAATAAACGGTAAATTCAGCAAAGTGAACTGGACCCCTGTGAAATACTTCTATCGCAAATTCACCCAAGAGCAATTGATGTACTATTATCACATATCTGATGTTGCCCTCATAACCCCCCTCATCGACGGCATGAATCTTATTGCTAAGGAATTTCTGGCAACAAACAGAAACAGGGGTATGCTCGTATTAAGCGAGTTCGCAGGAGCCGCCAGACAGCTGAATAAAGCGCTTCTTGTGAACCCCTACGACAGGGAGGATACGGCTGACGCCATAAAGAAGGCCCTGCAGATGCCAGAGGAAGAGAGGGAAAACAGATGCGCTCAGATGAGGGGGATAATAGAGGGGGAGGATATCACATGGTGGCTTAAAAGCTTCTTTGATTCCTGGGCTCAGGCATACGGACAGGATTCCCTGGATTTCAGATAATAAAAAACATGAGAATGGAGTATCTGCCAGATAGCTGGAATAAGTTGGTTGATGTTTTCTTAAGCACTTCCGTTTTTGTTTTCCTGGACTATGATGGGACCCTAACACCCATCGTGGACAAACCAGAGAACGCGGTTCTCTCGGCTGAATCAATGAGGGTTCTGAGGCGGTTGCGCGATAAATATTGTGTTGGAATAGTAAGCGGGCGCTCGCTGGAGGATGTGAGATCCCTTGTTGGTGTTTCAGGGATCTATTACGCGGGAAACCACGGCCTGGAGGTATCCGGTCCAAAAATCAACTCAAAGGCTCTGGGTTTTGAGAGATTCCGCCCGGTTATCAGGGAGATATGCTCTAATCTGAAGAGCTCTCTGGGTGATGTAGATGGTGTTCTGGTAGAGGATAAGGGGTTAACGGCGTCCATACATTACCGGCTTGTTTCCGAAAGAGACCGAGGGAGGGTGGAGGGGGATTTCTGGAATCTTGTTGGGGGCTATGTTGATTCAGGTGATGTTAAGGTAACCTCCGGAAAGATGGTCTTTGAGATAAGGCCCTCTGTTGATTGGGATAAGGGTAGGGCTGTGAAGTGGGTTGTTGATTCCGCAGGTGGGGGGGATTCATTGATAGTTTATTTCGGAGATGATAGAACAGACGAAGATGTCTTCAGACGCCTTGGGGAGGGGGATGTTGGTGTGTTGGTTTCTGAAGATGAGGGGATAGAATCGGGTGCAGGTTATTTCCTAAGGGATGTGGATGAGGTAATAGAGTTTCTTTCTGTTTTATCCAGGTTAGAGTAGATATAGATTAATAGAATAACTTCTTTTTTTATTTATATGAAGAAGACTGTGGAAGATTACAGGGGTTGCACATCCGACAAAATAGTTGATTCAGTTTATGAAGAAGCCTCTCTGATGTCAGATAAACACATAGTGCACTTGAATTCAACATATGAGGGGGGTGGTGTGGCGGAACTGCTTAAATCGATTGTGCCCTTGATGAATGATGCTGGCATAAAGACCGGTTGGAGGATTTTATTTGGTTCATTTGGATTCTACAAGATCACAAAAGAGTTCCATAACGCCCTGCAGGGAGGTGATTTATCACTCAGTGAGGAGAAAAAAAAGGTGTATGAGGAGGTTAATGAGAATAACTCAACATTTATGCATCTCGACCATGATTATGTGGTTATACATGACCCCCAACCTCTGCCGCTGATACGGTTTGTTGGGAAAAAGCAGCCTTGGATCTGGAGGGCTCACGTGGATCTATCGAATCCAAACGAGGGTCTTCTATCGTATTTCAAGCAGTTCATAAGGGATTATGATTCTGTTGTAGTATCCAAGAAGGAGTACATGCTGCCTTATGACATCCCGCAGAGAGTGATTCACCCCTCAATAGACCCCCTCACATTAAAGAACAGGGATATGGGGGATGCCGCCGTATCAAAGCAGTTATCTGATTTTGGTATTGAGCAGGATAAACCCATTATCTCGCAGGTTTCCCGTTTCGACAGATGGAAGGATCCTATAGGGGTGCTGGAGATCTTCGGCCTGGTGAAAAGAGAGGTTGACTGCCGCCTTGTTCTGCTTGGATCAACCGCGTTCGATGACCCGGAGGGTGAGGAGGTATACCAGGATTTAAGAAGGCAGGTTGATGTAGATGAGGACGTACATGTGATATCACAGGCAAACGACGCGCTTGTGAATGCGGTGCAGAGGGCTTCATCGGTTGTTTTACAGAAATCCATAAGAGAGGGTTTTGCCTTAACCGTATCTGAGGCGCTTTGGAAGAAGACCCCTGTTGTGGCATCTAATGTGGGAGGCCTTCCATTGCAGGTTAGGGATGGATTCAACGGGTATCTTGTGGATCCCAGAGACTATAAACAGTGCGCTGACAGGGTTATGAGGATTCTATTGAACCCGCAGATGGGAGAAAAGATGGGGTTGAATGGTAGAGAGTATGTGAGAGATAATTTCCTGGTTACCCGACATCTTCTGGACTGGATTAGATTCTTAAGGGAGTTATAAAGAATCGTTTCGTATTTAGTTACATGGATCTGGATTATTCCCAGTTGGCTGAGTTTACTACAAAGGTTGGGGGTGATGTGCTCCTTTCCGTGGCTGTTTTCCTTATCACGGTTACATTCTTCCGTGTTTTTAAGTACTTCATACTCCAAAGGCTTCAGAAGTTAGCTAGGAAGACGGGATCGGACATTGATGACCTGCTGGTTCAGATGATACGGGAGGTTAAGTGGCCTTTCTATGTCTTGCTAGCACTATACCTGTCGCTTTATTTCCTGGAAAAATCCGATTATTCCATGCTCGCTTCACATGCGCTAGAGTATGCTCTTCTGGTAATAGCGGCCTATTACATTATAAAGGCTGTGCAGATGAGCATTGACTATGGAACCAGAAAGGTTGTTTTGATGAAGGAGGATGAGGTGGAAGATATTTCCCTGATAAACAACCTATCCAGCATCCTTAAGGCGCTGGTATGGGGTGTGGTGGTCATAGTAATACTGGATAACCTGGGATATGACATTAATGCCTTGATTGCGGGGTTAGGTATTGGGGGTATTGCGATAGCTCTTGCCGTGCAGAATATCGCAGAAGACTTGTTCAGTTCATTGTCCATATACTTTGATAAGCCCTTTGTGGTCGGAGATTTTATTATCATAGACGGTGATAGTGGAACGGTTAAGAATGTGGGAATAAAGAGCACCAGGATACAGACGCTGCATGGGGAGGAGCTGGTGATATCCAACAGGGAGTTGACCTCTAGCAGGATACATAACTACAAGAGGATGGAAAAAAGGCGGGTGGTGTTTGGATTCGGCGTAACCTATGAGACACCCACCGAAAAGCTTAAGAGGATTCCCTCTATTGTGAAGGAGGTTATCGAATCAATAGATGATATCAAGATGGATCGGGTTCATTTCAAGGAGTTCGCTGACTTCAGCCTGAATTTTGAGGTAGTCTATTACGTGCTTTCCGGGAACCATACTCTCTACATGGATTGTCAGCAGGCCATTAATCTGGAGATTAAAAAGAGGTTTGAGGATGAGGGTGTGGAGATGGCTTATCCGACCCAGACTATTTATCTAAACCGATAGGCTTTTGCCCTTTTGGGCATTTATATGCCCTGAAACGGAAGTAGATATTATGCCCAGGAAAGGCAGGCCCAAGTGCCTGAGGATAGTTAAGGATAAACCTAAGGCAGACTACTTCAAGCCCAGAGGAGTGCCGTTGAAAAACCTTGACTCAGTCACCCTGAAGCTGGAGGAGATGGAGGCCATGAGACTGGTGGATCTGAAAGGGTTTGAGCACAAGAAAGCCGCTGAAGAAATGAAGGTCTCCAGGAGGACTCTAGCACGAGACCTGAAGAAAGGCCGGAAAGAGCTTGTAGAGGCCTTGGTAGAGGGTAAGGCCATTGAAATCAGGGGCGGCTTCTTCGCCACAGAAGACAGGATATTCCTCTGCAGGGAATGCGGGCATGAATGGGTTTCCCAGCCAGGGAAAGGCAGACCGGATGGCTGCCCTGACTGTGGAGAGAAAGACATACAAAGGAGGGTTCAGGATGAATGAAAAAGAGGACTTAAACAAGCTTATAGTTTCAAGAATGGGGGGCATAAATAAAAAGATTATGGTCATGAGCGGTAAGGGAGGGGTTGGTAAAACCACCTTTGCCGTAAACCTTTCCTTTGCGCTGCAGATGAATGGTTTAAAGACAGGTATATTGGACGCTGATTTACACGGTCCCAACGTCCCCAAGATGCTTGGTCTGGATGATGTTACACTGGAAACGAAAGACGATAACATAGTCCCGGCGAAGATACCTGTGGGATTGGACAGGCAGCTTAAGGTTATGTCAATTGCGTTCCTCATAAGAAGAGACGACCCAGTCATCTGGAGAGGACCTTTGAAGATTAATGCCTTACAGCAGTTTCTGGGTAAGGTGGAATGGGGTGAACTGGATTACCTGGTGATCGACCTGCCTCCGGGTACCGGGGATGAACCATTGTCTATTGCACAACTGATTCCGGACATCCACGGTTCTGTTATTGTTACCACGCCACAGGATGTAGCCCTCGCTGACTCTAGGAGGTCTGTTAATTTTTCGAAAAAGCTGGGTATCAAGGTCCTCGGAATCGTAGAGAACATGTCCGGCTTCGTATGCCCAAAGTGCGGTGAAAAAACTGATTTATTCAAGATGGGGGGTGGAGAGAAGGCAGCGAAGGATCTTGGCGTTCCCTTCCTTGGGAGGATACCCATTGACCCGAATATAGTGCAAGACAGCGATGTGGGCAAACCCTTCATCCTCTCGCACAAGGAGTCGGATGCATCAAGGTCTATTAGGGATATCATAGATAAAATAAAGAAATGAGAGGTGCTTGATTATGAGTTACATGAAGGATAAATTAAAGGAAGCAGAGGATACAATGACTGCTATGGGTAAAGAGTATCCCAGGCTGCAGGGTCCCTTTGGCGTGTTGAAGAGGCACAGCTGTGAGGAGGAGGGTGCACTTGATGTGAAAACCAAGAAACTGATTGCTGTGGCATTGGCTCTTTACGCTGGTTGCGAGTACTGTATCGCCATCCACACAAAGGGTGCACTGGATGCTGGAGCAACAAAGGATGAGCTGGTTGAAACAGGGTATGTTGCTGTTTTGATGGGTGGAGGACCTCCCTTAGCCCATATGACAAAGCTCATGGAGGCTATTGAGGAATTCAGTGAATAAATGGGGTATGATTTTTTATACCTGAACTCCCAATGAATAATAAGCCCTTATGGGCAAAAAAAGGTGATATATATGCCACAAGGAGACGGAACAGGACCGCAGGGTACGGGAGGTAGATGCACGCCACTTTGGACGAGCGGGCAGATAACAAGACCAATAGGCAGACCAGCAGGCTTCGGCAGAGGAGCCGGTAGAGTAGGGGGTAGAGGTCAGGGTAGAGGCTACAGATGGATATACCAGGCTACAGGACTTCCTTACTGGGCCAGAACAGGGACTGGAATCCAAAATACAACACCTGCACAAAGCAAGGAACAGGAGATACAGTTGCTGGAACAGGAGCTTAACCAGATAAAAAACAGGCTTGATGAACTCAGAAGAGAATGAAAATATGCATAGCAACAACCGCAGGAGGTTTGGAAGACCAGGTGGCTCCAGTATTCGGCAGATGCCAGAGTTTCACAATAGTAGATGTTGAGGGTGATGAGATAATAAACACCCAGGTAGTAGAGAACCAGTCTTACTCTGCTCCAGGCGGGGCAGGGATACAAACAGCGCAGATGATAGCCAACAAGGGATGTAATGCTGTTATAGCAGGGAACTATGGACCAAACGCCTTCCCCATACTAAGCCAGTCTGGAGTGAACGCAGTCACCGCCCAGGGAGTTACGGTAAAGGACGCCGTCTTCAAGTATCTAAAAGGCGAACTAACACCAGTAAGCCAGGCCACCGCCCCAAGATACGGGGGCATGGGCGGCAGGATGGGTGGAGGCATGGGCCGGGGAATGGGTAGAGGCATGGGCAGAGGCATGATGCCTGTGCAGCCCCAGATCCAGGCAAC
This sequence comes from Candidatus Altarchaeales archaeon ex4484_2, assembly GCA_002254565.1. GTDB lineage: Archaea > Altiarchaeota > Altiarchaeia > IMC4 > QMZM01 > EX4484-2. The sequence continues at coordinate 21,636 of NJEG01000008.1, forward strand.
CAGCCAGCCGGCTCAAACCCAGAGCAGGGAGCAGCTAATCCAGAGCCTGGAACAGAAAGCAAATAACCTGGATTCTGAGCTTAAGGACATAAAGAAAAAAATCAAGGAATTAACGGAGGAGGATAAATAAAATGCCAGGAGGAGATGGTAGAGGGCCTGCTATGGGCTCAGGTAGAGGTAGAGCAGGGGGAGGGCCAAAGAACTGTGTATGCCCCTCATGCGGTTACACTGAAGGTAAAATCAGGGGAGTGCCCTGTGCACAGAAAACCTGCCCTAAATGCGGCATGAAGCTTGTGGGTGGATTCTAGGATGAGGATTGCAGTACCAAGCAACGGAGAGAGGGGAATGGATGAGCTGGTGGGGGAGCACTTTGGCAGAGTGCCCGCCTACACCATAGTCGAAGATCAGACTAAAAAGGTGGATATTATCCCGAACAAAAGCCATCACACAGGGGGTAGAGGATATCCTCCTGAACTTTTGCACGAGAAGGGGGTTGATGTTATGGTATGCTCTTCCCTGGGCAGGAGAGCTATTGATTTATTCCAAGAGAAAGGAATCAGGGTCTACGTTGGCGCCTCCGGATTAGTCAGGGATGCGATAGAACAGTGGGAAACTGGAAAACTGGTAGAGGCTACTGACAAAAACGCCTGCGAAAGACATGCCTTCAGGGGCAGCGGCCAGGGTTATAAATAAAATGATTACGGCTGTGGCAAGCGGTAAAGGAGGGACGGGAAAGACCACCGTGGCTGTTAACTTGGCGCTTTCTTTGGGTAAGGCACAGTTACTTGATTGTGATGTGGAAGAGCCTAACGCCCATTTATTCCTGAAACCGGAGTTCCACCGTAAAAGACCTGTGGAGGTGTTGATTCCCCTGATAAACGAAGACCTCTGTGACCGGTGCGGTAGATGCAGTGAATTCTGCCAGTATAATGCGTTGGCTGTTACTGGGAAGCTGGTTATGTTCTTCCCTGAGCTCTGTCACTCATGTAGGGGATGCATGCTTGTGTGCCCAAAAGACGCTATCACAGAGGGGAAAAGAACCACGGGTGTCGTGGAATACGGTGTGAGAGAGGGCATCCAGTTCATACACGGGATACTTAATGTGGGAGAGGCCATGGCTTCCCCGGTGATAGCAGAAGTCAAGAAAGACATGAACAAAGAGGGTGATGTATTAATCGATGTTCCTCCAGGGACATCCTGTGCTGTTATAGAAGCCGTTAAGGGCGTAGACTACTGTATACTGGTTACGGAGCCAACACCCTTTGGCTTAAACGACCTCAAGCTGGCTGTAGACATGCTGAAGGAAATGAGAGTACCACATGGGGTGGTGGTTAACAGAGCAGGAATAGGCGACAGGGGGATCTATGAATACTGCGAGAAAGAAAATATCAGGATATTGATGGACATTCCCCATGATGAGAAGATAGCAAGGCTTTACTCCAATGGCATACCCTTTGTGGAAAAGATGCCTGAGTACAAAAAGAGGTTCAGAAAGATGTTTGAGGGCATCAGGGAGGATGTGGGAAGATGAAGCAGGTTACTGTTTTAAGCGGTAAAGGAGGTACAGGGAAAACCTCGGTTGTGGGAGGGCTTGCTTCCCTGGCAGAGAACAAGGTGTTGGCGGACTGTGATGTTGACGCCCCGGATCTGCACCTGATTCTTAAACCCGAGATAAGGGAGGTGATGGACTTCAAGGCCCTGAAGACTGCCAGGATTGATGAATCAAGATGCACCAGATGTGGTAAATGCATGCAATACTGCTCCTTTGATGCTATAGAGGACTACGTTGTCAACCCCTTGGCCTGCGAGGGATGCACTGTCTGTGAACTGGTTTGCCCGGTTAATGCTATATCCATGAAGGAGAAAATCGCCGGCAAGGTCTTTATATCTGAGACAAGAGCAGGACCCCTATGCCACGCGAGACTCTATGCTGGGGAGGAAGCCTCCGGCAAGCTTATAACCTTGGTGAGGGAGAAGGCCAGGGAGATGGCCGTAGAAAGGGGGCTGGATTTGGTGTTAATTGACGGCTCCCCAGGAATCGGTTGCCCTGTTATTGCATCCATTGGAGGGGCTGACATTGCTCTGGTGGTGACTGAACCAACAATCTCAGGAATTCATGACCTGGAGAGGATTCTGCAGGTGGCAGAGCACTTCAAGATCAAATCTATGGTCTGCATAAACAAATGTGATATTAACTGGGAGAAAACCAATGAGATAATAGACTACTGCAGGAGAAACAACATATTAATCGCCGGGAAGATTCCCTACAGCAAGGAATTCACCAAAGCCATGGTGGAGGAGAAGACTATAATTGAATACGGGAGCGATGTCTCCAAGGCAATTAAAGAGGTATGGGATGAGGTTAACAATAGTTTACGACAATGAAGTCTTTGATGACTCCCTGGGTTTGGAGACGGGGTGGGGTTTCTCCTGCCTTATAGAATTAAATGAGGGTAATATTTTATTCGACACCGGCTGGAAGGGTGAGGCATTGGGAAGAAACCTTGAGAGGCTTGGTTTTTCTGTAAAGGATATTGGTTTGGTGGTGTTATCGCACCAGCACTGGGATCACATTGGTGGGCTGCCTTATGTGATGAACCAGGGCAGCGACCTTGAGATTTATGTTCCAGCAAGCTTCTCTGCGAACATGAAAAGAGACATAGCCGGGGAGCATAGACTGGTTGAGGTCTCTGATGCCCAAAAGATATTTGATGGAGTTTATTCCACCGGCGAGATGGGCTCCCGCATAAAGGAACAATCCCTTGTTTTGGAAACAGATAAGGGTTTGCTGGCGGTTACGGGATGTGCTCACCCCAGCCTGGAGGCTATACTGGAGAAGGCCGGGGAATTCGGGGAGCTTTATGGTGTTTTGGGGGGATTCCACGGCTTCAACAGGTTCAAGGCCCTTGAGGGTTTAGGTTTGATTGTGCTCTGCCATTGCACCCAACACAAGAAGGAGATAATGGAATTGTTCCCGGATGTAAGTATCTTAGGCGGGGTTGGCTATTACATTGATTTATAGGTGTGAAATGATTAAAAGATACCTAGAGTTCTATGAGACCCCTCTGGGGACTGGGATATTGGAGGAGGAGGTGGAGTACCTGAGAAGGCACCTGAGAGGCTGCCGGAGGATATTGGATGTGGGCTGCGGTCCGGGTGTGTTTGAGCGGGAGCTGTCTGGTTTTGATATCATGGGGATTGACTTAGATGAGGAAATGGTTGAGGCAGCGAGGAAAGCCTGTAGTAATGTTTTTGTTGTTGCTGGGGCGGAGGATTTGCCTTTCCCTGATAACAGCTTCGACTGTGTTTTCTATGTGACATCAATGGAGTTCATTGATGACTTCAGGAAAGCTATTGATGAGACTGTAAGGGTTCTATCTGATAAGGGCAGGATTATTGTTTTGTTGTTGAACCCCAGATCAGAGTACTACAGGGAGAAGGTGTTGGAGGGGGGCTATATCTCCAGATACGTTAACAGCAACACCGGGGGGATAAGGGATTATCTCAGTAAGTGGTTTGATTTAGATGATAATTTTTTTCTGGGAATCATCGGGGGCAGAATTTTTGATACACGAGAACCAGGACACGCTGCCATATATGCTTTGCAGGGTGTTTTAAGGTGAACGTTAACCTGGATTGCGTGCCCTGCTTCATGCAGCAGGCGTTGAAGACCGCCAGGATAGCAACAGATGATGAGAGAAAGCAGGAGGAGATTCTAAGGGAGACTGCTGGATTGCTTAACAGAGTGTCTTATGAATGCACTCCCCCGGAGATAGCACACCAGGTGCATGAGATAGTAAGGAGGATTTCGGGTAATGAAGACCCCTACAGGGAGGTTAAGTTACATGACAATAAACTGGCCCTGGATTTGTATCCCTGGCTCAAGCAACAGGTCAGAAAATCAGATGACCCCCTTTATACCGCAGTGAAGCTGGCGGTGGCCGGTAACATAATAGACTACGGCGTGAACCAGTCATTCAATGTCGAGGAGACCATAGAGAGGGTTCTGGGAATGGATTTCGCCCTAGACGCCATGGATGAATTCAGGAAGGATTTGGCTAAGGCAGAGGAGATATATTATCTGGCTGATAATGCTGGGGAGATTGTTTTTGACAGGGTTTTGATTGATGAATTCAAAAACAAGAGGATTATCTTAGTGGTGAAAGGTGGCCCCATAATAAATGATGCGACCATGGAGGATGTTGAAACAGCAGGTTTAAGCGATAAGGTGGATGTGGATTACATGGGTAATGGTATGCCTGGAACGGGGCCGGAGAGAACAGATCCTTTGTTTTTGCAGAAACTAAGAGATGCGGATTTGGTTTTAAGCAAGGGGCAGGGTAACTTTGAAGGCCTGAACGAGCAGGATTACATCTATTTCCTGTTGATGGCTAAGTGCCCCCTGATTGCACGCCACATAGGTGTTGAGGTGGGGGATATAGTATTCACACGGGGTTTCAGGAGATGATTTTTGTGTTATATCTGGGGGAAAGAGATTCTATTAATCCTTTAGTTTATCCACCAGCTGTTCTCTATCCGGTACCGCCCCCATGATGAACACCTCCCCGTCTATTACTATGGATGGTGTGGACGCTATCTGATACTGTAGAGCGGTTAACATGTTCTCTTCCTCGTCAATATTTTTTATCTCCCAGTCCTCACCCTTCTTCAACCTAAGGGCTTTGGTCACATCCTCAACGATTTTCTTTGCTTCAGGACATCGTGGACAGTTCGTTCCGGTGTAAAGAATTAATCTGGTCATTTTTAATCTAGAAATCATATTCGCTATCCCAGCCCTTTATGCCGGTATTCCCAAGCTTTTTCTTGGTTTTCTCGTCTACTTCTGTTGTTTTCCCTGAGGTGCCGTAGCGTCTTCTTTCAGCAAGTTCCTCCAGTTTGCCCTTGTTCCATCCGGCCACGTTCTGGTAGTATCCGGTGATGCGGGACCACCACTCTATGTTGGAGGAGCCGCACTTGGGGCAGCTGTCTGTTAAACCCCCCACGGTGAAGTTGCAGTTTTTGCAGACTGATAAATCCTTGGTGAAGGCGAAATACTGTATCGCGGTCTTTGTGGCTATTTTCTTGGTTAACTCATAGATTCCCTCAGGGCTTGGGTTGGATTCCCCAAGCCAGATGTGGCTCATCGCACCCCCGTCTGTCAGGGGATGGAACGCTCCCTCAATGCTCAGTCTCTTCCAGAGGGGGATGTCTGCTGAGGGATTCACGTGAAAGGAGTTTGTGTAGTATGCGGCATCCTCGGGCCCGTTTGCTATAACCTTGCCGTCGTATCTCTTAAGGTCTATCTGGGCTAACCGATAGCTGCAGGACTCTGCCGGAGTTCTCGCCAACGCGAAGTTCAGACCCGTCTCCTGCCTGAAGTCCGCCACAGTGTCCTTCATCCGTTTCATTACCTTCAAGCCGAACCTCCATGAATCATCTGACTCATGCAATTCCTCCCCGGTGTGGGCTTTCAGCAGCTCATTCATCCCCACCAGACCTATGATGTAGCTCTGCTTGTCTGTGGCAAGGTATCTGGTGTCTTCCTCATCCACCGGCTGGTTCACGAAGGGTAGCAGGTTATTCTTCAGGTTACGGTCGACTATGTCCTTCTTCAGTACCAGCGCTTCCTTGGCTGTATCCATCCTCTCCCTGAGGAGCTGGAATAGTTTCTCATCATCTCCGTTTGATTCATACGCCAGCTGGGGTAGATTGATTGTTACCACCTGAAGGGCCCCACCCCGTATGGTTCCGTTGACTACATCATCTTCTGTTGATGCCTCATCCAACGGCATCAGGAAGCTACAACACTGGTAGCATGCGAAATCAGGCATGTAGGGCTGGTGTATTATGTAGTAGGGTGTGCCAAACTTTGCCGACAGCTCCGAAACCTTCAAAAGCTCCTCCTCATTTCTCCCCTTTCTTATATCGTCTGGGTGAACCTGTACCTCGAATTTCGGGAAATTAAAGCTTTTCCCTGTATAATCCCCGCCCAGATAAACATCCAGTATAGCGTTGAAGAGTGTTTTGGTCTCATCCTCAAAATCAGAGAACGTTACAGAATCCTTTACCTTCCCCCCAGGTAAGACGGCCGGGATGTCCCTGAATTGTTCGGGCACGGACATATCACAGTCTATGCTGGAGAAAACAACCTGGCCCCCTCTAGCAACATACATCTGGGATAGCTCATAGATGAACATCTGGGCCAGCTGCTTAACCTTCGTGTAATCCAGCCCCTCAATGTAGGGGGAGAGGAAGGTGTTGAAATAGGAAAACCCCTGACCTCCAGCACAATTAGTCTGTGAGGCGGCTAAAACTTTAGCTGCGTGCAGGAAAGCCACCTCAGGCCTGTTTGCGGGTCCTGCTACGGCGGTGTGGTTTCCCACCCCATCAGCCTTGAAACCGTTCTTTAGAAAGAATCTTATGTCATGTGAGAAACAAAAGGGTCTTGTGGAGAAATAATCAAGGTCGTGTATGTGCACCTCACCCCTCATGTGAGAGTCCGCTAAATCAATGGGTAATACATTTATGAGAGAGTATTCCTTGGATATCTGGTCAGCCATCAGCTTATGCACTGACTCGGGGTTGTACTGGAGGTTGGCGTTTTCAGTGGAGGGAAACTCTATCAGGCTTTTGACGTCGAATACGGGCATACCCAGCCTCGTATACCTGGCCCTCTCCTTCTCCAAGCCGTGTTCCAGTAATTTCACGCAGGCTATTTCCCTGATCAAGGGCGCTGTAACATAGGACAGCTT
>NJEG01000001.1 GCA_002254565.1 Candidatus Altarchaeales archaeon ex4484_2
GAACATCCTGACACCATGGGCTTATCTATCGGAACAAGACCAGACTGTCTCCCGGAAGAAGTATTGAACCTGCTCCAGGGATACGTGGAATCAGGTTATGAGATCTGGGTTGAACTGGGGCAACAGTCCATGCATTACCATACCTGCGAGCAGACAAACAGACAGCACGGCATCTCAGAGTTACTTGACGTGATAGGAAAGGTACATGAGAGAGGCATACTGGTTAACCTGTTCACCATCCTTGGACTCCCATACGAAACCCCCTCAGAGATGATAGAAACAGCGAGGATATTATCTGTGGTCGGCGCAGACTCGATCAAGATCTACCCGCTGCTGGTGATGGAAAACACTCGTCTGGCCGCATACTACCAGCAGGGTAGATACAGGCCGTTAAGCAGGACTGAATACATCAACCTTGTGGCGGACTTCCTGGAGCATCTCAGCCCAAAGGTGTTAATCCAGAGAATATCCAAGGATGCTGGAGTAGAGAAAAAGAAAGCCCCCGAATGGAACACCCACCGCTTCCTGATTGGGCCTGAAATAGAGAAGGCATTATCCCTCAGAGGAACACTACAGGGCAGCAGACACAAGATTGGATTAACAGTCGAGGAACTGAATCCGATAGACTAAACCCAATAGAAATCCATATCCCCCTTTAACCTAAGGAACTCATTCACTTTAATAATCCTGAGAGGTTTCCCGTCAACCATAGCCTTCTTGTTGGCTGTCTCATAAACCAGGTCGGAGATTTTCTCTGCTGTTTCTCTCTGGCGGCAGAGGGCAACAACAGTGCCTTCCTTGTTTGCGGTGGCAGTCAAAGCGCCCCTGGATAAAACATCCTCCAAGCCATTGGAGAAGAAAAACAAGCCATAGAGTTTCATCGCAGAATAAAGATTACCCTTCAACGCCTCATCAAAGACTACCTGGGCCTCGTTAAGGAAGAAATCAGTGTCCACTCCACCCCTCCTGGAATCCCCCGGAAGCAGCACAGCAGCATACAGGGACTCCATCTCACCACGCCTTAATACAGTCTTCCGGCTGTTGTCAGCTACTATGAAACCTCCGTAGAGGGATGAGAAAAACCTGTCGAATCTCAAATCCCCAGAAGAAACATCCCTCAACAAATCCAGGAAATTAACGAAGGAGCCATCTATCTCAAAAACCTGCTCCCTCACGTATTTATCAATCCTTAACTCATAAATCGCGCCATCAGCCCTAGACAAAGCCCCGCAAAGGGAGAGCATAATGGAAGATGAAACCGCTTCATCAAAACCCAAACCCACCCCCTGAGGAATTCCCGTCTCCACATGAACCCTACAACCATAATCCCTTCCGAAATAATCCAGTGTATTCTTTACTACATCCCTGAAGCGGGAAAACGAAGAATCCCTGAAGGTAATCTTTTTATTCCCCGTTAATTTAACCACCGCATTAGACAGGTAATCCAGGGCAAAAACAGCAGATTTGCCTTTGAAGGAGTTAGCTATCTCCACAGTGGAATACGAGAAGGCCGCGGATTCCATCATCCACCCAGTTTATCAGGGGTGATATAATCCCCGTATTTTTTACGTGCCTCCAGAAGACGCTGCCTCTGCTCCTCCAGCACCCTGAAAACCTCACCGGGGGTTGAGGGAATTTTTTCCCTGTAGATGTTCACTATACGGTCAATCTTGGAGAGGTTCTCTGACACTCGGACAGTGAACTGCTCAACGTAATCCTCCCTTGAGTAGTCTTTACCTAGTACCTCCCTGAACAGATTCCTTAAATCAACGTACTTAGGTATCCTGCCGGTTGGTGTCTCTATAGCCTCAGCCTCCCGGTGAGCCCTCAACTCCATCCACCTAAGCCATACCTTCTTGTCTTTCTTGTCGTTCAGGAATCTCCCCCTCTCGTCCTTTAGAAAATAGTTCACGGAGAAGATGGGAGGTGGATTCTCCAAACCTGAACCGAAGACGATGTTGTTTTTGATGTACTCGCCAACGGAGATGGAAATAAAATCCAGATTGGACATGGGATTAAATTTCCTTATGCCTACCTCACCCAGTGTTGCCGCAGTAGTCTCGGACTCCAGCGAGGCGCCCATGGAGACAATACCATGAAGCCAGTTAAAGGATTCCTGAACGGGCACTGATGTGTCAGAATCCCTGCCCCCATAGATTATGCCACCAACCTTAACACCCTCAGGGTTTTCGAGATTCTCATCCCTGTTTCTGAGCAACTCTATCTTGAAGGTGAACCTGGAGTTCTTGTGGGATATTGGGATTTCATTACCGTCTTCATCGATTTTTCCCTCAAACCAATCCCCCGAGAAATTAAAGCCCTTCTTTGGATGAACCCCGTCCTTGCTGCTCCAGTAGGGCATGTTGTCAGCACCTACCAAAACGTTGGAGAAGATAATCTCCCCCTCATTATTTAGCGTATCCCAGAGGATGGGCTCCTCCCTGGAGGTTATATCGTTTATTATTCCAAAAACACCCCGCTCCGGGTTAACTGCCCTCACCTCGTCTTTGTTTTTGTGGAGGTAGACTAGGTCGTCTCCGATTATGCTTTCCCCGTCCATCATAGAAGTTGATGTTTTCCCGCAACCAGAGGGGTAGGCGCCAGTAAGATAAGTCTTCCTCCCACCCGGACCGCTGATGCCAACGATAAACATGTGCTCAGCCAGCCAACCTTCAAGGGAGGCTCGTTTAATCGCTAAACGAAGAGCTAGCTTTTTTAATCCGATAGTGTTACCCCCATATTCCGTGTTGGTTGAGTAGCTTATTCCATCATCCGTGTCGATGTAGATTCTCCTCCGGGAGTAATCCAGTTCAGCTACCGAGTGCACGAAACGAAAGAATCTGCTGGATTCATCTGACTTTAGGAATGTCTGGTAGCCGTTCCTGTACAATAAGTCTTCACTGTGCATGACATAGGCTGAATCAGTAATCTGAACTGCTGGAATGGAATACTCTGAACCCTCAGGTCCAAGAACGAAGAAACCCACATACATTGTATGCCCAACCATGGAACCATTAAGTATATCCCTTACCTCCTGGAATCCTTCCTCCTTATCCATGGAATAGATGAGGGGACCTAAGTCCATTCCCTCGGGGACAAGAAACCGTGTGTGCTCTTTATCTCTTGCCTGATCATGGAAACCATCGAAGTGGATGGTATGTCCCTTGAGGGCCAGGTCTCTCTCCTCCCCATCATTTAAGGCCTTATCCCGTATGAACTGCATATCCTCTTCGGAATCGGAGCGGATGAAAACCCGATCGGGTTTGCAGAGACTTACGTACTCAGCTATGAACTCGTGTAGTTTCTGGTTATCTATTGCAAAAAGTTTTTCATAGTCTTCCTTAGCCAGTTTCTCTTTTAATAAATCAGTGTATGCCATATAGTTCACCGTGAACGGAGCAGTGATAACAAAACTATTGCTAGAACAGCCACTATAATAATAAGAATGGGGATATAAAAGAGGCCTCCTCCGATTTTCTCTAGAGGGGCTGTTGTGGTCGAAGAAGACATTGTCGTCGAAGATGATGTGGTGGTGGATGAAGAGGTGGTGGTAGATGAAGATGTTGTCGTCGATGAAGAGGTTGTCGTCGATGAAGAGGTTGTCGTCGATGAAGAGGTTGTTGAGGTCAGGGTTGTTGATGTTGTTGTAGTTGTTGGAGGAGAAACAGTAAACACTAAAGACTCTTTGATTCCTCCAAAATTTGCCGTGGCAACATACCGTCCATCCCTGATCGGTTTGAGATAATACTTCTGATCCAGATTAGCCATGGACGGTCCTCCAACACAGAGAGAGCACCCGGTTCCTACAAAAGTCTTAACCAATTCATACCTGTTTGGCTCACATTCTCTCTCAACAAGAAAAGACCCGGTCACCACCTCATCACTCTTTATGATTAGATGGAAATAAATCCCATCTCCCAGAGTTAAATTGGTTCCGTCAGCCGTCAAACTCACCTCTGCACCACTGACGCACAAAGATAAAAAAATTATCGCCAGAAAAACCTTCCTCATCATTTCAAATGTAACCCCAACATAGATTCATCCAAACATTAACAGTTCAGGCTTAAATAACAGTATCAGACCAAGGGAAATCATTATAATACCGCCCACGAGCTTTAGTATCCTGCCCTGTTCCTTACTCATCCTCTCAGACTTGAATGCGTAAATAAAGCTCCCCAGGATGGCAAAGAGAGGGAGGGTGTAGATTGCACCATAAAAGAGAGTATACACTAAATGCATTACGCCAATGGGCTCAGGATAGTTAGCCAAGAGAACCTCAATATATTCCATCGGCAATATGAACGTGCACCCTAGTTCAATAATGTTAACCAGGGTAGCCAGAACCATTGTTGCCAAAACAGCAACAAGAAACTCCCGCTTCGACTGGGCTCTGTTCACCTTCTGCACCAGCTTCCCGGCTTTCCCGTAGACCCTCTTCGAGTTCTCATCGGACATAGTAAGTGAGATGCCCTTCTTGAAGAAGAAGAAATCTTTCATGTTTATCACACCAGCGGTTAACGCAACCAAAGCCACCAAAATTCTAATATACTCATGGAACCCGCTTAATAGGGTGGATCTGACAGTCAACAATAGTATGATGAAAAGAGAATATATGAAACCGGAGGTCAGGATGAACACGGAGCCGATTACGAGCATCTTCTTCCTGGAGCGGGTGTGGGTTAAAAGCGATAAAAGGAAAGCTAGAACAGCGAAAGCGCATGGATTGAAGCCGTCAGCTAAAGCTAGGACGAACGTGAAACCCGGGAAAGATAAGCTCTTGGCAAATGATAGAACATCCCCCGTCGGAAGGCTTTGGGAAACAACGAAGAATACCACAATAACCAACAGGAATAAACCGCTGACCCAATACTTGTGTTCTATGCGCTTTCTGAGCAGGGCATAAGATAGGGCATATAAAACAAAAGCCACTAGGATAATCTCCATCATCCTGTTTTCCCCAAGGCTGGAGGGCTTCTCCACCCCCGTCACTGACTCTCGTGGAATTCTCGAATCCAATACCTCCCCTGTTTTGGCGTTGACGTCCACTAACACGTTAGGATAATCCATGTTTGATAAAATCCTATCCCTTGTCCACCAACCCACGCGATAGGTTTCGTTCACCAGGTTAATGGTATATTTAGATTCAGGGTGCTCTTTAAGAAGCGATGCCACCTTAGCATCCGCCCGGGATATATCCACCGCCTCACACTCGCAGATTAACGGTGCAAGATCCATCAACTCTCTTATCTCATTCTCCAACACATTAGCGTAGCCATAGTAGGCCTTGTATGATTCGTACCATTTAAGCTCCCCCCCATCTGCCGTGAAACCGATGAAAGGCTTATCTCCTATAAATGTTCTTGGGACACCAACGGGGATTGTGTCATAGCTCAGGGCTAATTCCTCAAAAAGTTCATTGCTGTCTTCCACAGGATATCGTTCAACCTCCAGCCGAGGATACCTGTCCTCGAGCTCGTTCAGGAAAACATTCTCTCTGGCGCAGTGGGGGCAGGTCTTGCTATAGAGAAATTGTATGGTTACCTTCTCGCTATGGTTTATCTGGGTTGCTGCCGTTGAAACCAGAACCAGAATCAATAATAAAAAAACCTTCTCATTCATCTTTCCTTCATAGATACATGGGCAAAAGCCTTCTCACGAACCTTGCAAGATAGTCTAGGCCATCATGGGGATGATCGTAGACAAGCAAGATAGATAAAGCAACCAACAAGACAATGAATCCATTAAGCCACTGCCGGTCGCTTATCTCTACCCGGATTTTTTCCTTCACCCTCCGGGAGTGAGAATATATTATATAGGAAACCAGGTAAATAAAAATGCTTACATAAGCAATAAAATCAGATAGCATCGACTCTGTTCTGGGAACAGAAACACCCTCCTCTAATCCGGACGGGTGATGGGACTCAATAACCAACCCTGTTGATGAATTCACTTTAACCACCACATCAGGGTAAAACCTCAAACGGGAGTTATTCCACCAGGCAACCAAGTAGATGCCACCTGTAAAATTAACGGTAGCGAAGCAGTTACAGTCCCTCTGGATGAAATACTTGACCAGGGAATCGTTCCCTGAAATATCCACTGCGTTATAAATGGAAACATTATCTCCCCACCCCATCACATGCAATAAGACAGCATCCTCTATCACCCTAGGGTTCCCTAAAAAGGCATGATAGCGATTAGAGTATAACAAGTAATCAGCGTCATCATTGAATCCGATAAAAGCAGCATCCCCCACATAAGTCTGTGGAGTGGAGGTTCCATTAATGCCATAATAGCTGCTTAATTCAGATATATACTCCTCATCTAAGGCAATATTAAGGTACTCCACACCAACCTCTTTATAGGTGATATCAAGGTCTTTCAGGAAGGCTTTCTCAGCCCCACAGTGAGGGCAAAGGTCACTGTAAACGAAGTATACTGTAACATTTCTGCCGGCATCAGCTGGATTAGAAAATAACAGAAACAAAAAAAGAAAAAACATTATCTTCGAGAACATGATATCACTCCTCTTCCTTGAGTTCTCCTATGATCTTTTTGGGGTCGCCGTTTTTCTCCACCAAGCTAACCAATGAATCCTTGTCTAAATAGAAACTGTTCATTATAGCACCCATCTCCTCAATCTTTCGGGTATTATTTTTGACCAGCCATTCAAGGATGTTCTTTTTGGTGTCAAGGTCCTCGTTTATTTCCTCTGATGTGAAGCCGGTGTTTCTCTCAATCCTCTCGAACAGGGTTATATCCTCTGTATTCCGGTCGTAGGTCACATCTATAGTATCCTCCCGGGAATTCCATCTATAAAGTATGTGAGGTATATATCGGACCTCCCTCTTCGGCACCTCAGGGTCATGTATGAGCTCACCCATTTCATAAACCCTCCTGATGCCCCGTCTCCTGTCCCTGAACATGACAACGTTAAGGTGGACGGCGTCCAGCATGCTCTCAGCTATATTAATGGGTGGGTTTATTAGCCGGGTTATGGTCTGCTCGCAGGTGTCCGCGTGCAATGTCCCATAAACAGAGTGTCCCGTGTGCATGGCCTCAAATAATACCTCCGCTTCTTTCTTTTTCCTGATCTCCCCCATAATAATCCGGTCAGGCCTCATCCGTAGGGAATTAACTACTAAATCAAGCATTGTAACCTCACCCTTGCCTTCAGGGTTCGGCTGTCTGGTGGTCAGAGGACACCAGTAAAGGAAGTGAGGCAACTGCAGCTCCCTGGTGTCCTCGATGGATATAATCCTGTGATTTGGCGGGATGAATGGCATGCACACGTTCAGGAAGGAGGTTTTACCTGAGCCAGTGCCCCCTGAGATAAGCATGTTCATCTCGTACTGTATCACCAGCCAAATCAGAGCCAGAACCTCAGAGCTGGCAGTCTTGTTCTTAATGAAATCAGCTGCAGTCCATGGGTCTCTGGCGAATTTTCTTATGGTAATGGTACTGCCTTTGCTTGCAATAGGCATTAATATGGCATTAGCCCTGTCCTTGCTCAAAAGATACGCGTCAAGCATTGGTTCAAGGTTTGATATCTCCCTCCCAACCCTCCTTGCAATAATACTGGCGTAATTAACAATCTCCGACTCGGATTCAGAATAGAGGTTGGTTTTAATCCAACCGAAGCCCTTATGGTATATGCGTATAGGCTCTTTAGACGAGTTAATAACAATTTCTTCGATGTTAACATCATCCAGCAGGAATTCAATATCCCCCAAACCCAACAGGTCATGGACTAAAGTAATCATGAAGTGGTCGGTTATCCGCTCATCCAGCTGAGGCAGCTCCTCCTGTATAAGCACCTTGGCCTCGGACTTAAACTGCTCTTTAAGGCCTTCCATCATTTTAGGGTCAAAGAACTCACTCTTTGTCACCTCGATAGCGCCAATAAGTTTCTCCTTGATGTCGTCCAGCAAGGCCAGGGTAGCGATATCCACATCAGGGATGTTAAGCTTATAAAAGGGCATTAAATCTTTCTCAACTACGTCGACTGCTACAGGAATACCCTCTGTTTCTATCTTATATCTTTTCAGAATTTTCTCCTCTCCTTCCCCTGTCATTTTGGAAACAATAGAATATATGTTCAGCTGGAAATAAAAGATATCAAGAAACTCACTACTCCAAAGCCCTTATTTCAGAATCCCCTATTGCGGAATAATGCAGTTCCACAAGATTATGGTCCTCCAGAATGATAGCCCACTCCTCAATCTGCGACCTCTTGACGCCGAGCGTTTTAGCTAATCTTTCGTCGATTTTAATCTTCTTCCTTTTCCTCACAAGCTCGAGAAGCCGGTCTATTGGAGTGTGTACCTTCTCCCCCCCAACAACCGTCTTCTTACTCTTTTCAGCAGACTTTGTTTTAATCTTACCAATCCTCTGTTCGCTCTCCAGATCCCTAGCTCGCTTCTTCTTCAACCGCTCCATATCCTCCATGCTTGACTTAGCACCTAAACCAGCCATGAGGTTCGTGAAGCCCGCACCCCCTGATTCTTTGGATTCAACTAGTTTATCGTACACGGTCCCGGTTTTTCTCTTGAAGGGATCCTGTGTTTTAGCAAGCTCCAGAAGATTAAACCTCTTCCTACCCCCTGATATCTGAGGAATGTTGAGTATGTTAACCCCCTCCCTGGAGTCCTTCTTTGATGCAACCCACTTATCCATGAGGTACTTAACCTTTAATCCTGTGCTGCTGAGTGATAGGGGCTTCTCCAAGATAGCGTTTTTGTTCTGCTCTACTGCTAGATCAATATCACCTTCATCGAACTGAAATAACTCCATACCCCCCTTTGAGCCAGCAAGTTTGTTTTCTATAGCCTTCATAGCATCATCACCCTGGATAGGCGTTCCCAGATACTCGCAGGTGGCACCGACGACATCTCCTTTCCGGATGATAAAGCTTGCGTTGAATATATCACCATCAATATCTCCAGATAAAACCATGATACCCTCAAACTCTTTTTTCAGTCCCTCGACAGTCTTCAAGAAGTCTTCTTTGCTCTCAGCAACAACCTTCTTCCCCTTAACCTTCTCTTCTCTAGGTTTCCCGCCCTTCTTCCTCTCAACCTTAGCCCTGAGACCCATGGTATCCCACAGAAGATGTGGATTAAACAGCTAAACACCGAACAGGTCAAGCAGCCTGTTGTAGCCCTTGAAGCTGTCAGACGAAGAAAACCTCTCTATCTCCTCATCCGGCAGATTCTCCAACAGATTATCTATTACACCTAATATGTTCTTAGTGTTTACGTTAATAAATTCTTTTTGTTCCCCAGTTCCCTTGTAGTCGCTGACTTTCTCGAAGAGCTCGTTATATACCTCATAATCGTCGGTTGTGGAGAATTCCTCTATCTTATCATCAGGCAGTTTACCTAAGAGACTATCCAACACAGGTAGTATCTCCTTCAGAAGCCTGATGGATTCCCCAGACAACTTAGGCTCTTTATCGCCCTTACCACCGCCCAAGAAATCCAGAAAACCCTTAGCCTTTTCCTTTACTTCCTCCTTTGAAGGCTTAATTTTTACTTCTCCTCCAGGAGGCTCATTTTTTCCCTCAACAGCCTTCTCTTTCATCACGGGAGGCTCCGGTTTTGAAGGCTTCGGTTTAGGAGGCTTTGGCTTCTCATCAACAGCCGCCCCACCCATCTCCTGAGGCTCTGGTTTAGGAGGCTTTGGCTTCTCATCAACACCCCTCCCTACATCCCCCCCAAAAGGCTCAATCTTTTCCTCTCCCTCCACAGCCTGCTTTTTAGCACCTAATGCGCCCTCTTTAAGCAAGTCCCTAGTACTAGGAGGCTTCTTCCGGGCTGCCATCACATCACCACTGGATTTAGTCCCAACCTCCTCCAATTCACTGTCTATGGAATAAATCGCCCTGGTGAGGTCACCAATCTCCTTACCAATCCTGGACTCAATATCCAGCTTCCTCTCCTTCAGCTCGATTTCCCTACTCTCTACCTCATCCAGCTTCTCCTCAAGATTATAGCGTTTACCCAAAACATTAGAGTATTCATCCAACACCTTAGTCTTCCTAGCAGATACCTTATCCAGCTCCCTCTCCTTCAGAACCAAATCCTTTAGGAACCTGGTTTTCTGCTTATGAACCTCGCTCATTTTGGAATCAATATCCCTCAAACCACCTGTGTCCCCGGATGATTCCTGTTTCAAAACCGCCTCATGAAGCCTTTTTATTTCCAGGGTAACCCTCCTCAGATCCCCTCTTATCGAGGAGATAACACCCTCGATAGCATCCTCCTCCTGGGTAACTGCTTCAATATCTTTCTCCAGTTTCCCGCCAACTCCCACAATATCCCTTATCTTGCCCAGTGTATCCAGCTTCTCCTGCATAACCTCATCCAGCCCAGCATCTATACTAGAGCGCTCCTCCAGCAACCGGCCGTCTCTATTATCCTTACCGGATTCCTTTTTGTCGTCTGAATTCTTTGCCATTTATTGTTAAATAAAGGAGTAAACAAGTATAAATCTATTTACTCCCGCCTTATTTCACTAGGAGACATGGTGTTTTACTGTATTTAACAACCCTGCATGCCACATCACCCAAAAGGAACCTGGAAGGCGAACTCATGCCATGAGAGCCTAAAACGATAAGATCGTAGTTGTTTCCCTCAGCCTCAACCAGTATCTCCTCTGACGGCAGACCGTGACTTAACTTGACTTCCGTTTCTATGCCCTCTTCTTCCAGAATTTTTGCCGCCCGCTTCAAGGCAATGCATTCGGGTGTGTTGCATTCAAGAAACTCCGACAGACTCTCCCCCATCCCAAAACCCCGATACATTGCAGGCAACTCCGGAATCACATGCAGTATGGTTGCTTTAACGCCGGCAGTTTGGGCGATATTTGAACCGAACCTGACAGCGTTCTCAGCGAAAGAAGAGCCTCCGGTGCAAAATAGAATCTTCCTGATTTTTGGTCTCTTATCTCTAATCACAAGAATAGGGGTCTTTATGTGCTCGATAATCCTGACTGCGACATCCCCAAACAGGAAGGCTCTGAGGTACTGTACGCCGTGGGAGCCCACGATCACAAGATCGTATTTGTTTCTCTGGGCGTGCTTCAGTATCTGCACGTCAGCTCTTCCCTTCAGTTTCCTTGTCTTAATTTTTTCAACACCCTTCTTCTCAATAATCTTCACAGCCTCGCTGAAAATCTCCTCTGATTCATCAACCCCATTCTCGACCACATGCAATACGGTGACATCTGCATTAACTGCTTTAGCTACCAGCGCAGCGAACTCCAATGAATTCTTATTTCTCTTCGACCCATCAGCACATACAAGTATTTTCATAATCCCACCTCGACAAGAAATTTACTTTGTAAATTTCTTGGTTATTGTGAAATATTGTTATATTTTATAAGTCCATTAAAAATTTATCACACCCCCGGATATGAGCGCATATATCATAACCAATGCGCCTATTAAAGGCAGAAACGAGAAATAGAATCTTATGTTCGGACCCGTCAGATACTTGGTCAATGATGCTCCTATGCTGGCTCCGATAGCAGCGCCGGTGTGCATAACAAGCGCCATCATGATGTCCACGTTCCCCTTCAGGGAGTGAGTTACTGTACCATAGCTGGCAGATATTATTATCTCGAACAGATCAGTGCCTATCGCTATATGAGTCGGGCAACCTATCAGGTAAACCAGTGCCGGCACCCTTATGAACCCCCCCCCAACCCCAAGCAGACCAGCCAGAAACCCGGTAACAACACCCACAAGGAGGATAACCCACAGTGAAAGGTTTTCTATGCCGGATTCCGGGAGATTGATCATGGGAGGTATCTTAATTGATTGTATCCTCCGGGAGACTGTCTTGAAGGAGATAGCCTCTTTCGCCGGCAACGCTTCACTGCTTTTTGTTTTAAGACTCTTCCTGCTCTCCCACATAACAAAAAGGGATATTGAGAAGAGGAGGATTACATAGAATACTCCGTTAACCAGGTCCAGGAACGCCCAGGAGTGTAGCAGCTCCACCATCTGAGCTCCTAGCTCGATGCCCACGATAGTTCCCATAACCATCAGGAACCCGAGTTTCATGTCCACATGCCCAAGAGTCCGGTGTCGCTTGGCAGCTACGACACTTTTACCGGTCATATGAGCCAAGTCTGTTCCCACCACGAAATTCATGGGCACGCCCAGAACGTACATCATGGGACCTGCCAAGAATCCCCCCCCAACACCGAAGAAACCTCCAAGGAGTCCTACGATTAAGCCAAGTAGTGCAAGAGCTATCGCGCTCACATGAATATCTGATATTGGAAAAAACATCTTATCGTTCCTCTATCTTCTCCCGGATGTATGTTGAAACACCCTCCATTAAAACACCCTGACCCAGTATCAAGGCAAGAGCCAGGAAAGTGTAAAGAAGCAAGTCTGCCTTATAGATGTTATGGACATAATCGATTAGGAAGCTTAAAACCGTGAGGGTGTAGACAAACATCAGAATCCCATAGATGACCAGCTCCGTGCCCAGTTCCCTGAAGGTCAGCTCTTTAATGGAGTCCATACAATAAGAATATTAGGATTTTTAGATAAATACCAGAGAATGTAAACTATTTATAGATGTTTGAGTTAATGGTTTAACATGGAGATAGACCTCTACTACCACCCTGAGAGAAATGAATACATTTTTATCTCAGATGGTAACGCATTAAGGGTTGATGAGGAAGATTTCAACCACCTGAAGAAGAGCTTCAACCCCCTATTCTATCAGATGTGCAAAAACAAGAGAACCGAGAAATAATTATCTCATTTTTTTCCTGGCCGCTATCTCAGAGGGTAGACCCCACAGTTTCACGAACCCCTCAGCCAGCCTGTGGTCGAAACGGTCGCCTCTGTCGTATGTGGCCAAACCCAGATCATAAAGTGAGTTAGGGGATTCCCTCCCGGTGACATAAACATTACCTTTATAGAGTTTCATCCTTAGTTTCCCAGAGACAACACGCTGGGATTCATTGATGAACGCCTCCAGGTCACTTTTTAGGGGCTCATGCCATTGCCCAAAGTAGACCATCTGGCTCCATCTGGAGTCGACTATCTCCTTGAACAGGTTCTCCTCCCGGCTAAGGGTCAGCTTCTCCAAATCAGAGTGAGCCTTCAGGATTATGGATGCTGCAGGACACTCATAGACTTCTCTTGACTTAATCCCCACCAACCGGTCTTCAACAGTATCTATGCGCCCAATACCATGTTTTCCACCCAACCGGTTAAGCTCCTTAATCAACCCCACCCCGCTCCTCTCTTCACCGTTCAATGCTGACGGAATCCCTTCATTAAACTCCAGTTCAATATATTCCGGCTTATCTGGTGCCTTCTCTGGAGACGTGGTCCAAGAGTAAACCTCCTCCCCGGGCTCGTTAGCCAAGTCCTCCAGCGGGCCGGCTTCAACACTCCTCCCCCACAGGTTCACATCAATACTGTAGGGGCTTTTCTTCTTTACGGGTACGGGTATATCGTGTTTTCTGGCGTAGTCTACAGCCTCGTCTCGGGTTAAATCCCACTCCCTGGCCGGCGCGATAATATCCAATTCAGGATTCAATGCCCTCACAGCCAGCTCGAACCGGACCTGATCGTTGCCTTTACCGGTTGAGCCATGGGCTACCGCATCAGCTTTCTCTTTTTCTGCAATCTCCACAAGGTATTTGCTTATAAGAGGTCTTGCCAGGGCAGTGGATAACGGATACACTTTCTCATAGAAGCCGTTTGCCTTGATGGATGGATTGATGAACTCATTAACGAACTCTTCTCTGGCATCGATGCTGTAGGTTTCTACGGCACCAAGCTCTCTTGCTTTTTCCTCAATCTGTTCCAGATCGGATTCCTCCTGCCCAACCTCCAGCGTCAGGGAAACAACCTCTGCCCGGTATTCCTCCATAAGCCACCTGATGCATATGGATGTGTCCAGCCCCCCAGAGTATGCGAGAACAACCTTCATCGTTAATATTTTATAGTAGCAAGTTAAATACTATAACATGAAAGAGGACTTCACCTCAATCCTGTTGGATGGTTTTGCCACCTGGAGAAACAACCCCTGGATTTGCGTCCCCTTCATACTTGATTTTCTTGCAGTGATCGTCTTCAGCATCCTTTATTTCATCGCTGTTATTTTGGTGTTGGGCATCCTTGGTTTCGGTGTTTTCTCCCTCTTTTCCTCCGGCCAGCCGGAAGGGATGCAGAACCTTGCACCCCACCTCATGGGCGGGCTGGTGATTGCGTTAATCATTGTATTGGCACTGGTTCTGGTGTATTACATTATAACAATCCTGATAACATCATTCTTCACTGCGGGAGCTATAGGAATGTCCAAGGAAGCAATAGAGAAAAACAAAACATCGGTTTCAACCATGATAGACTATGGCAGGAGGAAGATGATGAGCCTCTTCGCAGTGAACGTAATAATCTCTTTGGTATACCTGCTGGCTGTTGTAATAATTGTTGGTGTCTTCATTGGGGTTCCCATAATGCTAGGTTTTTCGTTGGGGGGAGATGGCTTGATGGGGTTTTTATTCATTCTCCCGGGCCTGCTTTTGTTAATCCTCTGCCTGATTGTGCTCAGCATTGTGTTCGCGCCAGTTCAATACGCTCTGGTGTTATCTGACCTCAGGACCATAGATGGGCTGAAGAGGGGGGTATCCTTCTTCCTTGAAAACAAGCTTTTTGTTTTCCTACTCTGGCTTATAATCTCCATGATATCGATTTTCGTAGAGGTCCTGAACCTCATATACAGGTTTGCTGTAGAGCAACTGCCCACTATCCTGAGCCTGATAATGTCGTTCACGGGGTTGCTGATATACCTTGTTGTATTGTTGGTTGTGGTAACGCCCCTCTTCACTGTATGGTGGTCCCGGCTCTATCTAGCGAGGACGGGAACAGGAGATTCTATTTATTAGCTTAAAAAGCTAATTGTTTACCTGATGAGTTTAAAGCACTGGAACAAGAAACACATTATATCCATCCGTGATTTCTCCAGAGATGAGATAGATTTTGTTCTCAAGAAATCAGCTCTGATGGAGGATAAACTCTCCTCCAGTAAACCAGTGAAGCTGATGAAGGGCCGGATTCTGGCTAACCTGTTCTTCGAACCCTCCACAAGGACAAGGATGTCCTTCGAGACCGCCATGAAAAGATTAGGTGGTAAGACTGTGGGTTTTAGTGTAGCGGAAACAACATCAGAGGCTAAGGGAGAAACCATCACCGACACCGTCCGGGTGGTTGAAGGCTACGCTGACGTGATAGTCTTAAGGCACCCTGCTGAGGGAGCAGCCAGGGTAGCATCAGAGAACATAAAAATCCCGTTAATAAACGGAGGGGATGGGGCAAACCAGCACCCGACTCAGACGCTTCTGGATCTGTATACCATCCAGAAGGAATACAAAAAGATAGACGGGCTCTCCATCGCCATGGTAGGTGACCTGAAATATGGGAGAACCGTGCATTCCCTTGCCAACGCACTTGAAAGCTACAACGTAAAACTGACCTTCATCTCCCCCAGAGAGCTGAAGATGCCCAAGAGAATGGTGAACAGATTAAGGGATAAAAACATTGAGGTCAAGGAAACAACAAAACTCAATATAGGGAATGCTGATGTAATCTACGCTACAAGAATCCAGAGAGAGAGATTCCCTGACCTGCAGGAGTTCGAAAGAGTTAAGGAGGCCTATGTCCTGGATGAGATCATACTAAATAAACTGAAGGATGATGCCATAATAATGCACCCCCTGCCCAGGGTCTCGGAGATTTCACCGGAGATAGATGAGACCAGGCACGCCAGGTACTTCCAGCAGTCCAGGAATGGCGTGCCAGTGAGGATGGCTCTTCTCTGCCTAGTCTGTGGGGTGGATTTCTAGGATGGATGATAAGAAACAAGAGAGGAAGCTGAAGATCAGGAACATAAAAAATGGCATCTCCATAGACCACATTACTGCAGGTAAAGCTCCCGAGGTATTGAAGATACTGGGTATCGATAGGGGTTTCACGGACTCTGTTACCCTAGCCATGAACGTGAAAAGCAGCAAGATGCGTAAGAAGGACATAGTGAAGGTGGAGAACAAGGATTTGGATGTGAACGAGATAAACAAGATTTCTGTGATAGCCCCACAGGCCACCATAAACTGGATTCATGACTATCAGGTGGTAAAAAAAGAAAAGGTTAAACTGCCAGATGAACTGATAGGTATAGTTAAATGTCCCAACCCCTCATGCATCACAAACAAAGAACGCGAGCCTGTTAAGTCGATATTTCTTGTGAAAAACACCAACCCGGTGGTGCTTGTGTGCAAATACTGTGAGAGAGAAACAGAAAGCCTCTATTAGGTTTACTTGTTGACGAGAATATCCATGACCTCGGATTCCGTCAGCTCCTTTGCTTTCGCTATCTTATCCCTCTTTTTCCAAACACTCTTCCTGTACCCTTTCACCCCCGACTTCAGGGAGGAGACCATCCTCCCAACCTCCTTCGGTGATGTACCTCCAAGGCTACTGTTGGCTTCAACAACCCTCTTTGAGTCAACCAGTTTCTTAAGCTCATTCAAGGGTATGCTACCATCTATCTCCTTCTTCAGTAACGCAAATGTTTCATCGATATCCCTGAGGGTTTTACCTTCATCGGCCAGTTTGCTCACCACATCACCTATCACTTGATGTGATTCCCTGAAGCTCATCTTGTTTACCTTAACCAGGTGGTTAGCCAGCTCTGTTGCCGCAGCAAAGCTTTCATCAACAACATCCTCCATTTTTTTCTTGTTGAATTCAGCTTCCGAAAGCATCCCACCCATAACGTCCAGAGACATTCTGGTCGTTTTCAGTGAATTCCAGAGCAGGGAGCGGTCCTCCTGCAGGTCCCGGTTGTATCCTAACGGCAGGCCCTTCAGTATAGAAAGCGACTGCATAAGTGCACCGTATACTCTGCCTGTCTTGCCCCGCACCATCTCAGCAGCATCAGGGTTCTTTTTCTGGGGCATGATAGAGCTTCCTGTTGTGTAACCCTCCGGCAGGCTGATGAAATCGAATTCACGACTGCTCCAGAGGATAAGATCCTCAGCCATGCGGGACAGGTTGGACATGAGGATGGATAACACAGAGAAGGTCTCCACCACGAAATCCCGGGAGCTCACGGTATCAAGAGCGTGCACATGAACGGAGTCGAACCCCATGAGCTTTGCTGTAATATTCCTGTCTATTTTGAATGATGTCCCTGCTAATGCAGCCGCGCCCAGGGGGCTCCTGTTGACTCTGGAGTAGAGCGCTTCAAGCCTCTCCAGGTCCCTCATAAGCATGCTCACATAGGCGGTAGCCCAGAAGCCCAGGGTTATCGGCTGGGCATGCTGTAGATGAGTGAAGCCAGGCATTATGGTGTCCACTGTCTTGGACGCCAGCTTAAGAAGAACATTCTGGAGCCCCATCACGGAGTCCATTACTTCAAGTATCTCCTCCCTCAGCCTTAGTTTCACATCCGTTACGACCTGGTCGTTCCTGGAGCGGGCTATGTGCAGTTTCCCCCCGTACTCGATACCACAGTTCCGTATTATGTAGGATTCCACGTTAAGGTGTACGTCCTCAAGAGTGGGGTCGAGTTCGAATTTATTTCCTCTGATGTCTTCCTTGGCTATCTGCAAGCAATTAAGCATCTCTCTAGCATAGCATTTCTCGATAGACCCCACGCTTACCAGCATCAGGAGGTGGGCTTCATTACCCCAGATATCCTCATAGACCATGTCTTTATCTATCCCGGTTGAGTCGATGAACTCCCTCATCTCATCAGTGACATCCTTATTGAATCTACCCTTCAGATAACGCTTTGAACCCATATCTAAGAGATAATTTGACGTAATACTATAAATAGTTTATAAAACAAAAAAGTTAGGTGGTTTAATTGATTACCCCAATGTCTCTGGTTACAATCGCAACATATCTGCTTCTGATACCCTTCAACAAGCTGGTGCTGGATTACCTCTCCAGCCTGTTCAATGAGAAAGGAAGCGGGTGGGATATAGCCATTCCTCTAGCTCTTCTTGGAGTGGTTCTTGAGCTGGGCAGGGTGCTTTTTTTACTGGAGGAGGGTATTCTATACATCATCTCGGGCCTGAATTATGTTACATACTATCTAGCTGCCCTGCTACTGATAAAGAGAGTATATGAGCCGGGTCTGTGGAAGACGCTGGCTTTGTGGATTATCTTCTCCATGGCAGAGATATTCATGTACGTCCTCCTGAGCGTGTTGATGGTTTGCTTTTTTATCCTGTGATTCTATGGAGCCATCGGCGGATTCGCCGGCTTAAGAGCAGGGCATATCTCCTCGCTTAGTGTTTGGGAATCAGGACAATCACAGACCATGTCTGGTTTCGGGCAGTCTCCGATTACATAATGCTGGCAGCAGCACTCCATGTTGCTCCAGCTCCACTGCAGGGCGTAGGCGTACCTGCAGACGTACTGGCAGTTGCCCGGCCCAACATCGGGTGAAGTGCATGAGTCCTTGTTAAGGTATTCCCCTGTAAGCCACCCTGAGCCAGTGCAATGGCTTGAACAGTCTATCGGCGTCTCATCACATGCATCAGGTATACCGTCACCGTCTGCATCAAGGTTGTCATCGAAGCCAGGGCAGGTATCTAATCCATCTATAACGCCGTCGCCGTCAGAGTCCTGTGCAACACACACACAGTTCCCCCAGTTGCAGCTGTATCCGCCATCACATTCTATTGTCTCACCCTCCCAAAGAAAGTTGTCTCCGACCTTGACCCTGTAACGCCATGCATCACATTCCTCACCGTCATCTATTCTACCATCCCCGCAGCCAACGCATTTACAGTTTATACACTCCAGGTCGTCCGGGCAGGGATACTCTTTCGCCCCACTCCAGTTGTTGTACGGACCCGTGTTGGGGTCACATTCTTCATCTCCTCCTCCGGGAGTCCACGGATGCGAGAGATAACCGTCACCGCATCTGGGTGTTATAACCGGCCCCTGAGTTGTAGAAGCGGATGTAGAGGTTGTTGTATATGTTGTTTCCGTGATAGTGGTGGATGTCGACGTGGATGTGGTATATGTTGTTGTAGAGGTTGATGTTAGTGTCGTAGAGCTTGTGGTGGTTGTCACCTCAACCGTCTCGTGCTCTATTATCATGTCCTCATCAACATGAGGTGTTGACGGCACATGGGAGCTTAAGAGGACGTCAACCCCCTGGTAGATGTCTCCCGGCAGAGTTAAGCTCAATATCACTTTACCAGAATCCAGAGCCAGAATATCCAAGTAACCCTTCCCGGCTGATGTGCAGGGCATAAGAGCAAGACCTGAGGAGACCTGTTTTATTATGTTAACATATCCCCTGTTCCGGCTCGTTGAGGGAATCAGGGCAGTATTGTCTCCCACCATTATCTGGACATCCACATCCTCTCTTAAATCCCCGGTAAGGGCTAGGGTGTCCCTTACCTGGCCAGAGCATACGTATATGACATCAACGTATCCCTGGTTGTTCTTGTGGGAGGGGATCAACACAGTTTTCTCATTCTTTGTGAGCAGCACGTCAACGCTCTCCTCTAGATCCCCTGAGAGGGCTGTCCGGGATGATATACCCCTATTGACCAAATCTATTATATTTAGATAACCCTGCGCCCCTATATGAGAGGGTATCAAACCTGTTTTCCCGTCGGATGACATCAGGAGATCAGCTCCCTCCTGTAGGTCGCCGCTCAAGGTTACAGTAGATGTTTTTTTCCCGGTTGAGAGGTCTATGAAGTCGACAAACCCCTGAGTCTTTTTATGGGATGGCATGTATGCAGTCATACCATCTAGCGAAATCCTGACGTCTATGTATTCCTGCAATGTCCCCGATAGATTGACGTTATAGAGCACCTTACCTGATAAGTAATCGATTACGTTCAGGTATCCCTGTCCCGGGTCTGTGGTCGGCAAAAGCACCAGATTCATGTCTTCCACCAGTAGAGGGTCCACGTCCAGTTGAAGGACTCCTGGCACACCAAGAGTCTTGGATATGACCTTGTTTTGTAAATCCAGTAGGTCCACGGAGCTTCCCTGGCCGTATGTTGAGGGCACAACAGCCGTCTGGCCATCTGATGTTACTACGAGATCAACCCCCCCCTTCAGGTCGTTTTTTAGGTTGTATTTCTTAACAGCCTTGTTTGTTGAGAGGTCTATCTGATCCAGGAATCCCTGAGTCAGGGATTCAATCCGGGTGGGGATGAGGGCTGTTTTCTCATCAGGTGTTAAGACGACATCCACATCAAAGTCCAGGTCTCCTGTAAGCGGTACGCTACTCTTTGATCCGGAGGATAGGTCTATTACCTCCAGGATTCCCTGCCTGTTGAAGTATTCCCTGATAGGTACCAAAACAGTGCTGCTGTCTCCTGTAACAACGGGGTCTACGCCAGACCTTAAGTCACCAGATAATGTGATTGTTTTATCTATCTTTTCCCCGAGGATATCTATGACATCAAGGTAGCTTCCCCCGAATGTTGTTCTGGAGGCAATCAAGGCTTTCTTTTTGTCAGGGGTCTGGATGACGTCCACGTCAGACCTCAGGTTTCCGCTTAACATCACCGCATTGGAGGTTATCTTCCGGGCCAGAGAGGAGATTGTTGTTGTAGACAAGGAGGTGGATGTTGCAGTAGATGCTGTGGTTATTGTTGTCGTGGAGGTTGCGGTTGAAGCAGTTGCCTGGGTTGTGGAGGATACTGCTGTGGTGGAGCTAGCATTCCCTTTCGGGAGTGATGGGATGCATCCACTAAACAGCAAAAGTGAAGTAATCAGCGAAGCAAGAAATATAGACACTAATCTGTGATTTATGGAGTCCATTTATAACACTTATAAGAGTTTATAGTTTAAATGACGACAAACTGTTTTTTTCAATGTATTCGGTTAATTAACCATGGCAGGTTTGTTCCCATTCAATAAGGTTAGGGGCGGGCAGCGAGAGTTCATGGATGATGTAAGCCAGGTTCTCAAGGAAAAAAAGCATCTCATAGCTCATGCGCCCACAGGCATAGGCAAGACAGTTGCGGTACTGGCTCCAACTCTGGAATGCGCTCTTGAGAAAAACAAAACAATCTTTTTTCTGACACCAAAGCATACTCAGCATGTTATCGTGATCGATACCCTGAAGAGAATCAAGAAAAAGCACGGCACCGATTTCGTGGCAGTCGACATCGTAGGCAAGCAGTGGACCTGCCCCCATCAGGTGAGAGATTTGAACTCCATGGAGTTCAACCAGTTCTGTCGTAAACTAAAGAAAGATGAGAGATGCACCTACTACAACAGGGTAAGGAAAGGAAAGCTCTCCAAGAAAGCAGTCAAGGTCGTTGGGGAGATAAAAAAGAACCTTTTTCATAGTGAGGAGATAGCGGATAAATGCTCTAAATATGAGATGTGCCCCTACGAGGTCTGCACAGAGGTGGGAAAGGACGCTAATATCGTCGTATGCGACTACTTCCACATCTTCTCTCCGAAAGTGAGAAAGGCATTTCTATCTAAGTTAAACAAGAACCTGGAGAATGCGATATTGGTTGTGGATGAAGCCCACAACCTCCCTGAGAGGGTGAGAAGCCTTTTAAGCAACAACCTGACAGAAAAACAACTATCTAGGGCAATAAAGGAGGCTCATTTCACGGGATACGAGGAGACAGCCGACGACTACAGGGACCTGCAGTCTATTCTGAAGCATCTCGGAGCGGGGGTCAAGAAGGGAGGTGAGCGGCTTGTAGGAAGAGATGAGTTTATCTCACTTTTGGAGGAGAAACTGGATGTAACATATGAAGACTTCATGGAGGAGGTAAAGGATTTAGGTGAGAGAGTTCTTGAAGTACCTAACAGGCATAAATCATATTCAAGGTCTATAGCAAGATTCCTTGAAAGCTGGGTGGGGGAGGATGTAGGGTATGCGAGGATTCTCAGCAGGGAGAATTATTATCGTTTAAGCTATCGCTGCCTTGATCCTTCAATCTCCAGCAGCAAGATATTCTCCAAGTCTTGTTCATCGGTTTTGATGAGTGGAACACTTCTCCCGCAGGAGATGTATGCTGATATCTTGGGCTTCAACCTCAAAAATACTCTTTTGCGAGAGTATATGTCCCCTTTTCCACAGGAGAACAGAGTGTCTATCATCATACCCAACGTCACTACCAGATACGCGAAGAGATCGGATTACATGTTCAGGAAATACGCCGCCATCATATCCCAGACAGCATCCCTTGTTCCCGGAAACGTTGCTGTGTTTTTCCCAGCCTACCATTTGATGGATAGGGTTAAGGGATTACTGGATGAGCAAAGAATAGGGAAGAGGGTTCTTGTGGAGAGGAGGGGAATGAACAAAGAGGAGAGAATGGAGTTACACAACCAGCTCGTTAATCTGATGGGCAGGGGAGGGGGTTTGTTGATGGGGGTGCAGGCTGGCTCATTCTCTGAGGGGGTGGATTACGCCAACAACCTGCTTGATGCCGTGGTTATAGTAGGCCTCCCCCTTGAGACACCGAATCTGGAGGTGAAATCATTGATAGCTTACTATGATGTCAGGTTTGATAGGGGGTGGGATTACGGTTACATTTACCCTGCCATGAACCGGGTTCTTCAGGCAGCTGGTAGGTGTATTAGGACAGAAAAGGACAAGGGCGTTATCGTGTTCATGGATGAACGCTTTAGGTGGAGGAACTATAGTAAATGCTTTCCCCAGGATTTGGACTTGATAGTTAGTGAGATGCCGGAGAGATACATAAGTAAATTTTTTGGTTGATTTATTTTTATCTCCTGTTTTCAAACCATAGTCCTGTACCGCCCCCTGTTTGTAGTTTCCTGGTTGATATCAGCTGTTCCAGGTCTTTTCTTATTTCTTCAAGGTTGCTGTAGTCGTCGGCTGCCAGAGAGGTCATTATGTCGTTGCATACTCTCTGTAGTTCCTCATCTTTGTTGTATCTGTTGCTGTATCTCATGCTTATCTCATGCAGCTTTGCGTATTTTTCATTCTTTATCATCTCTTTAAGGTCCATGAATACGTAGTGGCTGGCTGTGGTCATTAATTTCACCTCGTTTTTAGGATTACCCAAGGGTAATTATCATGATCAATTACAATTTATCGTAATTTATAATGAATAACTATCATAATTTATCATAAATTATCATTATTAATTATTACTAATAGATTTTATGTTATATATGTACACTAGATATAAAAACTAAACGGTTTCATCCAGTTAGAACCAGTCGCTCAAATCTTTCTGAGACAACTCCCTCAGAGCAGATTCCAGATTACCATAACCCCGCATTATCCGCTCCCGTGAGAACTCCCTATCATCGCAGAGAAAGGAAACCAATCCCTCCCCATCAGGGCTTTTCCATTCAATCCCATAGTCATCAACCACCTCAGGTTCAAGAAATAAAGACCTTACTTCATCAACATCAACATCCAAATCCACGGAACCAATACCATCACCCTTAACAATCTTCAAAGCCTTCTTGGGCCCGACACCCTTTAATCCCTCGTTGAAATCCGTCCCAATAAGAATGGCCATATCAACCAGCTGCTCCCGGGTAATCTTTAGTGAATCAAGAACATCCTCAAGTTTAATAAGAGACATCTCGTACTTCCCACTAAGCGTCAGCCCCCGCACCAGATTCTCCGCCCCAAGCAGTAGAGAGTCATAGTCCTGGCTTCCAACAGCCCATGCATCACCCTCCTGGCAAAGCTTGACGCACTGAGCCTCTCCCTCGGAGGGTGCCTGCACATAAGGCACACCCATATAACCCAAAAGAGTCTTGCATTCCGCCACCATATCCTCAGTGAACCGGGAGGTTCTCTTAGCGTATTTTCCGGCATCTTCAATACGGTCCTCGCTAAGCGCTTTACTCCATTCCCTCCTGGCCTCGTCCTTCAACTCACTTCTTCTGCGTATCTCTCTTCTCTTTAGAGACGGTGGTTTACCGTCGAAAACATAAATCGGTTTAATCTCTTTTCCCAGCAGACGTATGGTTCTATAGAAAAGCCCGGAGAGGTGGGATGTAATCCTGCCCCGGGAATCCATCAAAGGAGTGCCGTCAGGCTGCCTTATTGTTGAAAGAAACTGGTAGACTGAATTCATCCCGTCTACAGCAATAGTTTTCCTTTTGAGCCGTTCAAAGTCTATTGCCTCATAAGGCAATAAATCCCTGAAGTTGACACCCATTTTGTCAGGCGTTTTCCACTTTACCGTAGTCTTTGGCTATCTTCCTTTCCTCTTCGTGAGCGCAGTTGGAACAAACCAGCTTATCCTTGTATTTATCCGTTTTCTCCAGCCTATGTCTGCATCTCCTACAGAAGGCCAAAACCACCCCATAATCTCCCTTGGTTGATAAACTCACCATTCCGCCGTGAATCCGGATAATCTCCCCCTCAACAATATCCCCAATACCAAAGAGGTTCTCTGCCTTCTCGACGTATTTATCCGCAATATTGGAGACATAAAGCGAGGTTTTCTCGTCAATCTCTGAATCATAGCCCCGTATCTTCTTCGCTATCACAGTTATATTGTTTCTTCTGATGTTAACTATCTCACCAAAGATGATCTGGCCCACCTCCAGCTCAGGGATGTTTTTCCCCTTAATCTCTGCCGTATGATTTGCCTTATCCAGCTCAGCCGCTCCTATAATAGCAGCATATATCTTACCGTCTTCCGCAAAAGTTCCCTTCCCGGGAACAAACTCCTCAATGGTGCCAAGATAATCACCAATCAATACTCTCTCGTTTTCCATCACAATTCACCTAATAAAAATAATTGAATACATCTATATATCCCAGCAGGTTATGTGCCCTCCTCCCAGCTCCCCAAGTACTCCCTCTGTCTCCCGGTGAGCTCGTCCACGTCCACGCCCAGGGTCCTAAGCTTTAAACCAGCTATCTCCTCATCTATTTCCCGGGGAATCGGATACACCCTAGCCTCTAACTCGTTCTCCAGCAGATGTTTCACCGCCATAGCCTGGTTGGCGAAACTCATGTCCATCACCTCGGAGGGGTGTCCCTCTGCCGCAGCCAGATTAACCAGCCGGCCCTCGGCGAGTAAATATATTGTTTTCCCCTCCCTCAGAGTGTATTTCTCGACGTTGTCTCTTATGGTCTTTTTTTCTTTAGCCAGCTCCTCCAGCTCAGAGATGTTTATTTCAACATTAAAGTGCCCTGAGTTCGCTACTATGGCGCCTTTTTTCATCTCCCTGAAGTGTCTGCCCCTTAAAACATTAATATCTCCTGTTACGGTCACGAATATTTCTCCCAGCCTGCAGGCTTCGTCCATTGGCATGACCCGATATCCATCCATCACAGCCTCCAGTGCTTTGACCGGGTCCACTTCCGTGACTATGACGTTAGCTCCCATGCCCCAAGCTCTTCTGGCAACTCCTTTGCCGCAGAACCCGTACCCTGAGACCACAAAGTTTTTCCCTGTTATCAGGACGTTTGTAGCCCTCAATATCCCGTCTATGGTCGATTGCCCGGTCCCGTAGCGGTTGTCGAAGAAGTGTTTCGTCATGGCGTTGTTCACGTCCATCACAGGATACCTTAGCTTCCCGTCTTTCTCCATGGCCTTCAGTCTGATAACCCCAGTAGTTGTTTCCTCACAACCCCCCCGGATGTTCCCAAGGAGCTCCCGCCTCTCCTTGTGTATAGTAAAGACCAGATCTGCGCCGTCATCTATTGTTATGTTGGGTTTGTAGTCCAGGACCCTGTTTATGTTCCTGTAGTATTCCTCTCTTGTCTCGCTCCTCCAAGCATAAACCTTCGTGCCGTTGTCTGCTAACGCCGCCGCCACGTCATCCTGCGTTGAGAGAGGATTGCATCCCGTGATTGATACATCAGCCCCCCCCTCAGCAAGGGTCTCCACCAGGACCGCGGTCTCCTTGGTCACATGTAAGGCGAAACCAACCCTAACACCATCCAGCGGCTTTTCTTTCTTGAACCTCTCCCTTATCTCCATCAGTACAGGCATGTGATCTGCGGCCCAATCAATCTTTAATCTGCCCTTTTCCGCCAGTCCTATGTCCTTAACGTCGTAGTCCATTTTTCGTTCATGATTAAGTATATGATTAAACAATAAAATCCCGGGCGGGGGTCGACCATATTTTTCCGAGGGGAGTTTGGAGTGTATTTTTGAACCGCATCTCTGGCAATATACATCATTTATTAATTTTTTATCTGAATTAAGCATAATATTGATTTAAAACATATTTGATAGAAATGATTTTATAGTCGGATTGATAATTATTTAATCAAGGATGTTAACCAAAGATAACAGAAGTGCGACAGGCAACCCCATGTTGGATCAATTACTGGGCGGAGGATTCCCCAACGGAGCAGTTATCCTGTTAGCCGGAGCCTCAGGCACCGGCAAAACCGTATTGTCTTTCGAGTGGCTGTTCAACGGCGTCGGGATGTTTGATGAAAACGGCATATACATCACCTTCACGGAGCCTTTATTTAAGACACTGAAGAACCTGGAGGGCCTGGAGTACTATAGCCAGGAGGCTGTGGAGTCTGAGAGAGTTAAGATACTGGATATGAGGAAAAGCTTTGGGGAGGCGGGTTTAGATGGAGGCAGGATCCTTGATTTGATCGAGGAAGAGGTTAAAAAAAACGACGCCCGGAGATTGATCGTTGACTCCATAACCGCTATAGCGTATAATCTGGAGAATAAGGCCAGAATCAGGAAATTCATCTTTGATCTGGGGACGATGCTTGCATCGTTGGGGTGCACGACGGTATTAACGAGCGAGGTGATTGGGAAGGGCTATTCCGTCTACGGTGTCGAGGAATTTATTTCTGACGGCATCATCCAGCTCAGGCAGAGAGATATAAACTTTCAGTTAACAAGAACCCTTAAGATCGTTAAGATGAGGGGGGTAGAGTATGCGCCGCATGAGAACAGCTTCAGAATAACATCATCGGGCATAAAGATATTCCCTCAACTGAGCATCCCCCTCAAATATGCTTCCGGTACGGAGAAGGTCTCCATAGGGGTTAAAGGCTTCGATGATATGACCAGGGGAGGGGTCTTCAGGGGATCAAGTAACCTGGTCGCCGGAGCCAGCGGAACAGGGAAATCCATTACCGGACTGCATTTTATCGCGGAGGGGCTTAGATTGGGTGAGCCGTGCCTGCTGGCAGGGTTTGAGGAGTCAAGGGATCAGATAATACGGAATGCTGGGGGGTTTGGCTGGGATTTTGAGGAGTATGAAAATAAGGGTCTTTTGAAGATCATGTGCTCTTATCCCTCAGAGAAATACATTGACGAGCATCTGCTTGACATAAGGGATAGGGTGGAGTATATGGAGGTTAAGCGGGTTGTGGTAGACAGCCTCTCATCTATCGGGAACGCATTTGATGATGGGGAATTCAGGCGTTTTGTTAAATTACTCAACGGTTACCTTAAATCTAGAGAGGTTACCTCAGTCTTCACAACCGCTACTGCTACACTTATGAGTGTGGAGACATTGACTGACGCTCATCTCTCAACGATGACGGACAACATCCTCCTTCTGAAGTATGTTGAGTTGGGTGGCGAGGTAAATCTCATGACGTCTGTTCTGAAGACGAGGGGAGATGATCATAGCAAAAGCCTGAGGAGGTATAGCATAACAGGCAGAGGTATTGTTGTCGGGGAATCCTTCAGAGGCTATGAGGGTGTTTTATCCGGGTCAGCGAGAAAGATTTCTGCAACCGTTCTTGAGCAGGTCAGGCAGGAGTTCAGGGATAATATAGGGCCTATGGGGGAGATAGAGTTTAACAGGATGAGAGATGAGGGTAGCATAAACCCGGAGGGTATAGCGAAGTATGTGAGCTTTCTGGTGGCTGAGGGCATAATTGATTCAGAGAAGGGTGAGATATTTAAGAGGAAGATGGAGAGTATTTTTGGAGGTGGTGTTTTATCACCTACAGGCAAAGTCGCCGACAGTGAGCTGACAAGAAAGTAAATAAAAAAATTGATGAAAATGAAAATCAAAACCACAATAATCCTGGTCTTTATAATAGCGCTTATAATTGCATCGATCAGTGGTCTATACCCTTTTTATCTGAATGCAAAGGCTGTTTTAAAGGAACAGACATACAATCACCTGGAGTCTGTTGCAGAATCAAGGGCAGCACATGTGAGGTCGTTTTTGAGGGATGTATGTGAGAGTACCCGGGTGCCGTCAACAAGCGTGGTTTTCATGGAATTTTTAACCACAGATAAGGACCATGAGAGTTATGCTAAGAAATTTGAGATGGTTAATAAAAGACTAAAGCAGATTAAAGAAAATTTCGATGAATTCGATGATGTTTGCCTCCTCGACGGAAACGGCATTATCGTCGTTTCCTCAAACAGTGCATTTGTTGGTAAAAACAGGTCGACAGACCCTTATTTTATTGAGGGGATGAAGGGCGCATATATGTCTGACATGTATCTCTCAAAGGTTACCGGAAAGCCAGGGTTTGTTGTCGCCTACCCCATACTCTCAGATAGAGGGGAGAGTCTGGGGGTTCTGGTTGGGAGAATTGATGCATACGCCTTAAATAATGTCGTAGCAGACAGATCCGGTCTTGGGGAAACAGGGGAAACATATCTGATAACAGTAGATGGCTATAGGATAACGGCTTCAAGGTTTGTGAACGACACCTTCCTGAAACAGAGGATCAATACAACTGGGTCACGGGGGTGTTGGGAGCTATTCGACGAGGAAGAGGGGATAACTATCTATGAAAATTACCGGGGGGAGGTAGTTCTCGGGACTCATCGTAGAATTGAGGAGATGAATTGGTGTTTGCTGGCGGAAATCAGTGAGGAGGAGGTGTTGGGTGCTCAGAGAACACACTTGTTTAATGTTTTCCTGCTCAGCGTATTCATTATCATAATCTGTGTGATCCTGTTCAGTTTCCTTATCTCGAGATTAATCTCAAAGCCCCTCGAAAAACTGACGGAAACCATAGAAGACATCAGCCGAGGTAAGCTGGATGTCAAGGTGGAGGGTAAGGAACGAAACGATGAAATAGGGGATCTGGCGCGGGCGTTTGACCGGACCCTGGTGAGCCTGAAGCTGGCGATGAAGCAGACGGCTCCGGCAATGAAGAAGGAGATGGATGAGCTCAAGAAAGCAATCGAGGAGAAGAATAAGGCGGAGAAGGAGCTGAAGAAACAGAACATCGAGTTAATTAAATCACAGATAGAGCTTGATAGTATGGCGAAGCAAATGGAAGATAAAAACTATTATCTGGAGGAAACCAGGGGAGAGCTTAAAAGACAAATAAAGGCTCTTCAACACAGGGATACGAAAAAATAAATGAGGGGGATATCATACAATGGGTATTGATGTTGGAGTAGGGAAAAGCGAAAACGAGAACATCCTTAAGGCAGGGTCTGAAGCAGCAGGGGATGCATTAAAGAAACTAGGTCAAGACGCTGATGTATTAATAGCGTTCGGCGCCCCATCATACAACCAGCAGGAGCTGCTTGACGGGATAACAAATACTTCAGGGGAAACGCCCTTAATCGGAGGAACAACCGCAAGAGAGATATCCACCCTCGGACTGAGTATTAACTCGGTTGTTGTGGCGGCCCTCTCCCTGGGTGGGATGGATTTTGGTGTTGGAGCCGGCAGAAACATTTCAGGCGGGGAGGAGAAGATAGGGGAGATGCTTGCATCCGGCCTGCTTGAAGAAATCAGTGGAGAGAACGCCAAATCTTTGATGGTTTTTCCGGACGGGCTTGCCGGAGACGGGTTAAAGATTGTTAGAGGCTGCCAGAATGTTCGGGGAGATGACTTTGAGATGATTGGCGGGGCATTGGGTGATGAACAGATTTCAGGAAGATGTTCCAGTACTACAACAGAGTGAGGTGGTTCAGGAAATATTCGGTAAAGAGACTCCAGTGATCGGATTCTACACCCACGGAGAGATCGGACCAATCGACAAGACACATCAGGAGTTGAAGGCAGCGAGAGGGCATAACCAAACGGTTGGGGTATACGGGTTGAAGGCGAAGGGATTGGAGGAAAAGAGACAGGATGATGATACATACTAAAAACAGGTTGATTGTCGGGGTTTTAGCAGCTGCTTTGCTGAAACCATTGATGAGTTAAGAGAAGATGTTGTCCCGGAAGCGGTTGCGATGGCGGAGATGGATGCTGCGACCGAAGAGATGGATCATGGAACGAAACGATGAGGTAGGGGAACTTGCAGGGGCGTTTGACCGGACCTTGGTGAGCCTAAAGCATGCATCGCCCGAACTCAAAAAAGAGAGCAATAGCTACGAAACAGAAGATGAGTGACCTGCATGTAGGGGAAACCAATGTAACGGAATTACTGAAAGAAGAGTTAGGTAGACGGGAGGAGAATTATGTTGCAATACTCCAGGTGCCGGAGGAAAAATACCTCCAAGTAAACCTGGAGACGATTAAGACGCTGGTGGAGGAATTTGGCTACTCAGGAT
This sequence comes from Candidatus Altarchaeales archaeon ex4484_2, assembly GCA_002254565.1. Taxonomy (GTDB): domain Archaea; phylum Altiarchaeota; class Altiarchaeia; order IMC4; family QMZM01; genus EX4484-2. The sequence continues at coordinate 30,457 of NJEG01000001.1, forward strand.
TATACATAACAATACAGCGGCCCCACACTAACCTCATGAAGCTGTTTAGGAAACAAGGCATAAATGCAGACAAGGTATGTTTCATTGATGCAGCATCCTCGGCGGCAGAGGAAACCGGTGAGGAGACAGAAAACTGCACATATGTCCCAAAGGAACTGAACATAAACGACCTGACGCGGGCAACCTACAGGATGCTGCCAGACATTAAGGGAGAGAAAAAATTCCTGTTCCTGGACTCCATAACAACACTCATGCTATACCAGCCCCTGTCGGAGACACTGAGGTTTGCGGAATTCCTGACAAGAACGCTACGGAAAACAGACCTCTCGGCAATCATCATGAACGTCGGAAGCGAATTCTCCAAGGAAAACTTTATTAAAGACATAGTCTTCCAATGCGACGAAATCATAGAAATCAGGTGAAATGAGAGATACTGCAGGTAAACTGGAGGATGAACTAACTGACGTGCTGGCTGGAGAAATCATTCTGTTAGAGACCAAGCCGGAAGAGACACTGGATACAACCCTAAGCTCCCTGAAAACCCTGACCTCAGGCGAATCACCGGGCATAATACTGACATCCACAAGACCCTACTCTAAACTCATTAAATTATGCAGGGAAAACAACATAAACACAGAACACCTATCCTTTATCGACACAATCATGATGTCTGTGGGAGTCCCTGAAAAGAATGCCGAAGAGACCACAGCAGTGATATACGTGAGCAGCACATCTGCGCTAACAGAGATATCACTTGCTCTGGACAAGAAATGCTCCAACCTCGGGGAGGGAGGATTCCTTTTCATAGACTCGCTGACAACCCTGCTCATACACAACAGCCCAGTAGCCCTGACCCGTTTCATACATTATACCCTAACCCGGCTGAGGGTGAGGGATATGGGGGCTCTGCTGACGACAATGGAGGAGGGGATAGATAGTAAAACAAGGGCTGAGATAGTTACCCTCTGCGATAAAACAGTAATTCTCTGAGCCCAGTTATCTGTGAGGGCAGGATGTATTCTTTGGGATGGAACGACAATATGATGTCCTTCCTGATCCATGATATAGTGGTCACATCAGGGGACTATGCTGGTGAAGGGAAGGCTGAGATCTGCTTCGGGTTCGAGGTTGCGGTGTTAACCAACCTGGAATCAAAGATGTACTGGAAGGATATGGGCTGCAACACACTGTATGTCACCAGGGTCGTGATAGCATGCCCCTAGGGTCTGTGAGTTCTCCCTTAATGGCTGATGCTGCTACCGTTGCAGGAGAAGCCAGGTAGATGAAGGCCTCGGGGTTGCCCATCCTTCCCCTGAAGTTTCTATTAGCTGTTGAGATAACGTTTTCCCCGTCAGCCGGCACCCCGTTATGTGTTCCAACGCAGGGACCGCATCCAGGCGTTACAACCGCTGCCCCGGACTCTATCAGAACCTGTAGTATCCCCTCGTTCATGGCATCAAGGTAAATCTGCTTTGAAGCGGGAGCTACAATAAACTTGACCCCCTCCTTCACCTTCCTTCCGTTTAGTATCCCTGAGGCAATCCTTAAATCCTCTAATCTGCCGTTGGTGCACGTACCCAGGTAGGCTTCCTGTATCTCAAGACCCTCTAATTCAGCAACTGGGACTACGTTATCCACTCTATGAGGTTTAGCTACCACCGGCTCAAGTGAGGAGGCATCCACGTTTATTTCCCTGTTGTATGAAGCATCCCCATCTGCCTTCACCGGCTCCGGCTCCCTTCCGGAGTGTTTCCTGACGTAATCCATCACCCTACGGTCTGCCTCCATAATCCCTGCCTTAGCTCCCATCTCCACCGCCATGTTGCACACGGTCATCCTAGCCTCAACCGAGAGAGAGGAGATTGCATCCCCTCCGAATTCAACTGACATGTAGGTTGCTCCGTCTGCGCTCAAGTTCCCAATAATCTTCAGTATAAGGTCTTTGGAGTAGACCCCCTCAGGCAGCTCTCCCCCTACGTTGATTTTTATTGTATCTGGGACTTTGAACCACAGCTTCCCTGAAGTGTATACTGCAGCTATATCTGTGGAGCCGATTCCGGTAGAGAACACGTTCAACGCCCCGTAAGTGCACGTATGGCTGTCAGCGCCCACCACCAGGTCCCCTGGAACAACATGACCCTGCTCCGGTATCAGCTGGTGGCATACGCCGCATCCTATGTCGTAGACATTAATCCCCTGTTCCCTGGCGAACTCCCTCATCATCTCGTGTAGGTTGCTTACCTGCTGGCTGGGGCTTGGAGCTGAGTGGTCTATGACGAAAGATATTTTATCGGGATTCCAGACATCAGTTACCTCCATGTCCCTGAAGGATTCAATCGCCAGGGGCGTGGTGCCGTCCTGGCTCATGGCATAATCTATGCCTGCTATTACTATATCCCCAGCATATACTTCCTTGCCTGAATGCAGGGATAGAATTTTTTCTGCGATTGTTTGACTCATTTTAATTAATAGGAAGTATGAACTATTAATGTTCTAGCGAAGGACCTTAAGGAGGTCTGCGTTGGTCACTATGCCCTTGACTTTCCCCTTTGCCACAACGAGGACTGCATTGTTGTGTTCCAGAAGCTTTGAGACCATCGAGAGAGGAGATGTGGGGTTTATGAAGGGAAATGATTCCTCCATGAAATCCTTGACTTTGCGCGAGGGCATGTCCTTAATGTCAACGCCTCCGGATATCTGCTTGAGGACCATCTCGTCCGAGATGGAACCAACCACCTGGTTCCTCCTGAATACAGGTAGTTGAGATACGTTGTGTTCTTCCATCAACGCTATTGCCCTGCTGATGGAATCTTGGGGGGTTACCCTCACCACCCCCAGAGACATTATTTCTTCCACCCTTATCTCTTCCTTCTTGAGCTCGTTCAGTGCACTGAATATGCTTTCTATTTTTGAATATCTTGGATCCACTGTTCCCGCCTCTACCCGGGCTATGAGGGACTGGCTTATTCCTGCCTTTTTCGCCAGCTCTGTCTGCGTTATGCCAAGCTTTTTCCGGTATTTTTTTATTTCTGTGAGTGATGGAAGATCCATTTTAAGATTCTATGCATATCTGAATATTTATAGGAGGTCTGTATTTATAAAAGAATATATGCATACTTGCATAAGATATATAGATTTGTATTTATAGTAAAATAACAATATATTAAGTATTTTCATCCAGCCCCCCTCGTTCCACGATCCAACAGGTACTTGAATGAAGACCATAAAAGAAATCAACCAGAAAATAAAGAAAGGCGAAGCCGTAATAGTACGAGCCGACGAGATGCCTGAAATCTACGAAGACAACCCAAAAAAAGCAGCCAGCGAGGTGGACATAGTAACGACGGGGACATTCGGGGCCATGTGCTCCTCAGGAGCATTTCTCAACTTCGGGCACGCAGACCCCCCAATCAAAATAACCAAACTCTGGCTGAATGATGTAGAAGCGTACTCGGGTATAGCAGCAGTAGACGCGTACATCGGGGCAACCCAGCTAAGGAAATACAGGGACTCCGACTACGGGGGGGCACACGTTATTGAAGACCTTGTTTGCGGTAAAGAAATTGAAGTGAGAGCTGAAGCCTATGGAACAGACTGCTACCCCAAAAAGAAGGTGGAGACCACAGTCACCCTAGAAGACCTGAACCAGGCAATAATGTACAATCCCAGAAACATCCACCAGAGATACAATGCGGCAACCAACTCATCAGATACACTGATGAGAACATACATGGGAACTCTTTTACCAAATAAGAGAAACATATGCTTCGCAGGTGTTGGAGAACTCAACCCCCTGGCGAATGACCCGGGTTATGATGTTATTGGAGTGGGAACAAGAATATTCCTCGGAGGGGCCAAGGGTTTTATTGTTGGTGAGGGAACCCAGCATTCCCCTGATAGCGGGGCAGGGAACCTCTCCACCAGAGGAGACCTCAAAGACATGGACCCTAAATATGTCAGGGGATGCAACATTCCCGGATACGGCACGAGCCTCTATCTTGGTATCGGCGTGCCCATTCCGATTCTGAACGAGGAAATAGCTCGCAAAACAGCTGTGAAAAACGAGGACGTAAAGACAGAGATTATAGACTATGGAATCTCCAGGCTGGTTAGGCCAGTTATTGGGGAAGTAAACTACGAGCAACTCTTCTCCGGGAGGGTTGATGTTGAAGGAAAAAAGATTAGAACAAGCCCGCTCTCGAGTCTAAAGATAACATACCAGCTCCTTAAGGAATTGAAGGAGTTAATCGAGGAGAGGGAATTCTATCTCACAGGGAAAGTAGAATCCATTCCCAGGAAAGGACAGGCTAAATCAATGAAACTAAAAAAAGGTACCAAAACGGTTAATCAGGTCATGAGCAGGGAGGTGATTACAGCCAAAGCAGATGCTACCATAAAAGAAATCTCAGCTTTATTGATAAACAATCACATAGACCAGATACCTATAGTGGATGAAGTAAACAAACTTCAGGGCATTATAACATCAAGGGATATAACAACAGCCTTAGCCAGGAACATAACCAAAATGGCTGACGTCATGACCCGGGAGGTTATAACCTCTGACCTAAACGAGGCCCTTGACATAGTATCCAGGAGAATGGATAAACATAAAGTGGATGCTACACCGGTCGTGGACAAAAACAACAAGGTTGTAGGCATAGTTACCATAGCGGATATAATGAGAAAAGAGGGTTCTGAATGAGCAAATATCTTATAGAATATTCCTCGGACGTGGTTGAATCCCCCATACTCTCCAAGGTGGTTGTAGAGACGGGGGTGTTGATTAATGTCCTACGGGCTGATATAGAGTACGATAAAGCATCTATTGTGGTTGACATACCGCACGATGAGGATAGGGTGATAGAGAGATTCAAGGAATCAGGGGTCAGGGTCAGGAAACTGGAGGAGAACATCAAGAAAGACATAGAGAACTGTATAGACTGCGGCGCCTGTATCTCACTGTGCCCTACCGGAGCAATTTATTTCACGGAGGACTGGAGTATTGAGGTGGATAAAGGAGAATGCATTCGATGCGGGGCGTGCGTCCTGGCATGCCCGATGAAGGCCATGACTATCCAGGAACACTGAACAGATTTGAGTTATCATTTAAGGAATCCAGAATAGTTGTCTTCTGCGACCTGGACTCCTGTAGGGAAACTGAGGAGGAGCTGGAAAAGACATATATCCTGCTGGAGAGATACATAAAAAACAACCCATTCTACCAGTCAACCTACGAGCCCCTTAAGGTGGAGGATAACGCCCCAGGCATAGCACGGGAGATGGCTGAGTCCTCAAGGAAAGCTGGCGTAGGCCCCATGGCCTGCGTAGCAGGAGCGTTCTCCGAGCATCTGAGGGATTTTCTACTGGATTCCGGGGCGACAGAGGCTATTGTTGAAAACGGCGGAGACATAGCATTGAAGATAAACAAGGAGGTAATCATTGGTTTATATGCAGGCTCATCACCTTACTCCAGCAGGATAGCTTTAAAGGTGAAGCCCGAAAACACTCCCCTGGGGGTGTGCACATCCTCCGCATCAATCGGACATTCCATCTCCCTGGGGGAAGCTGATTCCGTTACTGTCTTATCTAATTCAACGCCGCTGGCTGATGCAGCAGCAACCTCCATAGCCAACCAGGTTAAGGGAGTAAACCCTGTGCAGAACGCCCTAACGCATGCCCGAAAGATTGAGGGAATCAGGGGCACCATGGTTGTCTTAGACGGTGAGCTGGGATGCTGGGGCAGTCTGCCGGAGATAATCAGGATATAACCCCTATGTTTTTAATCCAGTAAACACTATATATTCTTTAATGCATGATTTGGTGGTTATCGGTGGGGGGGGCGCTGGCTTGACGTCAGCACTTACAGCTAAGAAACTGAACTGGGATGCTAATATAACCATTATATCTAAAGACGAGCTCTCATATTCACCCTGCTCTCTGCCCTTCGTGTTAAGCGGTGAAATCCAGTCCTTTGATGCCATAGGCCATGACCTGAAAAACATATGCGAGAACTCCCACATCAACTGTATTATAGACAAGGCCGTGGAGATAGACCTAGAAGAGAAAAGGGTTTCCACCAGAAAAGAGGGTGATTTCCCGTTCAAGTCACTGGTTATTGCCACAGGCGGAAGACCAAGGAAACTTGACGTTGACGGCAGCGACCTTAAGGGCATCTACACCCTGCAGAACATAGAGGACGGGAAGAAGATTCTGGAGAAAGCCACTGATTCAAAAAAGGCTGTTGTTGTGGGAGGTGGTGCTGTTGGCGTGGAAACAGCTGCCGCTCTCAGGAAGAGAGGGCTTGAGGTGTCCATAGTCGAAATGTGCGATCAGTTGTTTGGTCACTGCTTTGATCAGAGCTACTCTGGCATAATAAAAAAGACCCTGGAGGATGAGGGTATCACTATACTGACCGGCAAGTCAACTGACGGATTCATGGGAGATAAGTGGGTGGATTCCGTTAACGTTGGGGGAAAAGATGTTCCAGCGGATTTCGTTGTTGTGGGTGTTGGTTTAATACCCAACGGTGAGCTGGCTGAGAAGGCAGGGATAAAGACGTTCAAGGGAGCTATCCAGGTAGACGGCTGGATGCAGACGAACGTAGACGGGGTTTACGCCGCTGGAGACTGTGTATTAACACATTCACTCATAACAGGCCAGCCAATTTGCTCGCAGCTGGGTACATCAGCTAGCAGGCAGGGTAAAATTGCCGGCTCAAACGCAGTAGGCTGCTACGCCGCAATGGAGGGGGTCCTTAACTCCATGGTGTTGAAGCTTTTCGATATGGAGATTGGCCGTACCGGGTTGACCGAATCAGATGCTAGATGTATGGAGATCCCCATCATTTCCGGGAAGGTTAAGACAACCACCAAACCACAGTATTTCCCTGGAGCGGAGGATTTATATGTGAAGCTGGTTTTCAAAGAAATCAACAGGCAGATTATAGGAGCCCAGATTGTTGGCAGCGGAGAGGGTGTAGCGGACAAGATTGATTTATGCGCTTATGCCATACAAAAAAATTCCACCATAGACGACCTCATGAAGTTGAAGTATTGTTATACACCCCCGCTAGCCCCCATAAACAACGCCATAGTGGATGCTGCAGAGAATGCCTACAGAAAGATAACCCGATTACGGGAGGTTAGAAGAAGAAAGTTCTAGCTACCCTTTACTGTGAGATACATCTCTGAGGTGATTTCTTTTTTACCATACACCGCATGAATGTTTACCCCATAGCTGCCCGCGTATTCCGCATCAACGTTTATTTTGAACGGTATGTTCCTGCTTTCTCCGGGACCGATTATTATGCTCTTTTGCACCGCCAGCTCCCCAGCGGAGTTGAAGGATAATTCCCTGCTCTTAGCTGACATCCCCAGGGTCAGGTTATATTCATCATCCCCCAAATTCATCAACTCCACCCAAGCAGTGCTTTCATCCGAGAGTCCTACTGTGTTCGGATCCAGCCAGGCGCGCATCTTTATTTCCCCCTCACCCTGGTATTTAGGGTCCAGGGGGTTGCCCAGCAACAGGAAGGCTACGACAACCAACACAACCAGCGAACCGAATACGACATTCCAACGCACCCTCTTGAGGGTGTCCATAGCAGTGGCCTTCAACTTCATTCTATTCCCGTAAGAAATATTACGTCAACACGATATAAAATCCTTTAGGTTCTGGAAACCACATCTAAGGCCACCTCTCCAGCATTCTCCAGTATCTCCTCCTCTCCTTCGACCCGGCCCTCCCGCATCAAAATCCTTCCATTGCAGATTACAGTATCAACGCAGGAACCATTAGCTGAATACACCAGATTAGAGATCAGGTTATGTTGGGGTGTTAATGCAGCCTTCTTTAAATCAACCAGGACTATATCAGCCAGTTTACCCTCCTCTATTTTACCGGCCTTGATCCTTAAAGAGGATGCACCCCCCAAGGTAGCCATCTTAAACGCTTTCTTGGCCGGCAAAGCGGTTGGGTCATTGCTGAAGGCCTTCTGTCCCACGGCAGCGAACTTCATCTCCTCCAGCAGGTCCAGGTTGTTGTTGGAGGCGCAACCGTCCGTACCCAATGAAACAACAACCCCCGAGGCCTTCAAGTCCCTGTAATTGAAAAAGGAACCAACAGACAGTTTCATGTTCGAGACCGGGTTGTGGGAGACCTTCACACCATACCTGGCAAGGACTTCCATCTCCTCCCTGCTAAGCCAGACGCAGTGTGCGGCAATCAGGCGGTCGCATAGAAACCCGATATCCTGCAGGTATTCCACTGGGTACTTGCCATGTTTCTCCATACAATCCCTGCTTTCTTTTTCTGTCTCAGCCAGGTGGAAGTGAATCAATAAATCCCTTTCATCAGAGTATTCCCTGAACCATCTAAGGCTCTCCTCTGAAACAGTATAGAGTGAATGCGGTCCGAGAGCTGCCTTGATTCTATCGTTACCCATTGACTCCACGTACTCAACGAAGTCCATTGTTTTTTTCCTGGATTCATCGGCTTTTTCTTCATCGAAGAGGTCTATGAATGCCTCAGCCAGGAAAGCCCTTAAACCCATATCATCCACCGCTCTAGCGGTTCCCTTCATGAACCAGTACTGGTCGTTGAAGCATGTAGTTCCTGACTTAATCATCTCCAGGCAAGCCAGTTTGGAGCCCCAGTACACATCTTCCTCCGTGAGTTTCACCTCCACAGGCCAGATTTTCTCCTCAAGCCATTCATGTAGTAACATATCATCCCCAAAACCCCTGAACAAGGTCATCGCAGAATGCGTATGGGTATTGATTAAACCAGGGATGGCTGCCATATTGCTGCCGTCTATTACCTCACCATCCCTTGAACCATCAGAGCATAATGAGCCTATCCTGTTCCCGTCTACGTAAATGTTTTTTCTCTCACCCTCAAGCCAAACATTCTCTATTAAGATAGTCATCCTAAATCATTCCTCCATTCTCAAAGAAGTTTAGATTAAGCTCAAAAATCAAAAACAACACATAAAGGAGTATTAAGGCCACACCCTCCTGCCAGAGTATATGCCCCTCAGCTTCCACGAATGTCATGAACAGGAAGGCTACAACAACAAGGAAAAAAGCCGAGGTCATGAATATCATAGGGTCTGCAGTTATGGGGCAGATTATTGAGGTCACACCCAGCACAAGAGAAGAGTTGAGTATAACAGAACCAATCAAGTCCCCCAGAGCCATGTACTGGTGTTTCATGAAGATGGCCCGGGTCTCGAAGGTCAGCTCAGGCAGTGTTGTGCCAAATGATAACATAAGCAACCCAACCAGTATTGGAGGGACCATCAGGTATTTCTCTGCTATAATCCTGGAGGCGTCCACAACAATATTAGCGCTCACGTAGAGCAGGCAGACGCATACAATAGCCATGAAGATACCGACGTATAGTTCCCTCTTGTTCTCGCACAACAGCCTATCTCTGAAACGCCTCTCCTGATTGAACAACCGCCACAGGTACATGACGAAAGAACCTAAAAGGATTAAGCCATCGTATCTCGATAATTCACCGTCCAGAAACAAGGCCAAAGGCAGTAAAGCTATAAGGAACATGTAGACGCTATCTGTCTTAACGGTCTTGGTCTCGATCTTTATACCTCTCCGTAGGATAGCTATTATACCAACAATCAGGGTTAGATCAATTATGTTAGCTCCAATAACGTTACCCAGGGAGAGAGACGGAACACCGTCAAAAGCCGAGTTTATGCCAATAATCAATTCCGGCAGGGAGGTGGCCATTGCCACAACCATAAAACCTATTGTGAACTCGTTCATGTTAAGGCATATGGCTATCTTGCTCAATCCCTTAACCAGATACTCAGAGCTGATAACCAATAAAACAAAGCCAAACAACAGAAAACCCAGAGTCTCTAAAAACATTTCAACCCCTCAACCACCAAATCCAAGAGCTCATGCAGGCTGTCTCTGCCCGTGGAGGCCTTCCCCATCACATCCACATAATCTAGTTCCTCATCCACTAGACCGTGAGCGTAATTATCCACAGTGCATAATGCAGCGTACCTGAGTCCTAACTCGCAGGCAAGGGTAGCCTCCGAGGCCATGGTCATCCCCACCACCTCAGCGTAATCCCTCAGAAACCTGATCTCTGCCCGGGTCTCCAGTCGAGGCCCAGTAGTCTGGAAATATGTGCCCCCAGATACGACCTCCAGACCAAGCTCTCCTGCCTTCTCCACCATAAGCCTTCCCATATCTTTATCCATAACAGGTGTTATGTGTATAACATCCCTGTTGAAATATGTGGGAATATCCCAAAAAGAGATGTAGTCATCTGGCACCACCAGTTGCCCGGGTTTAATCTCCTCCCTGAGACTGCCTACAGAGTACACGCCCACCAGATGAGAAACTCCCTCGCTCTCTAAGGCGACTATGTTGGCTTTATGATTTATCCTGTGGGGGGGGATACTCCCATTCCATCCGTGCCTGGGTACGTAAACCCAGCCCTCACCCTTCATCACCAGAACCCTACCGTGTTTGTTCTCCATATCCCTGCTCTTCCCTTTCATGTACCTGGAGTTCAGCAGGGAGGTCCCTCCAATTAATCCAGCAACCATATACTTAAGAATTTAGTCTTGAGAGAATATATAATTATTCCCGCAGCAGCCTCACATTCCGGCTTCTACCCCGTTTGCCCTTAGGGTATTCAGTCTCTATAAGTTTCTTGCTTTCCAGCTCCTTTATAAGCTGGTTGTATCTCTTTATCCCTGAACCGGTTTCCTCCCTGAAGAGCTCGTAGATTCTGCCTGAAGACCTGTTATCGTTTACCTCTACGATTTGGAGAAGCTTTTTTCCCCCTGATGAGAGCTTCCCCCCTCGGGCCTTAGGCGATGATATCTTCGAGAACACCTCCATGAGGTGCTCCTCAGTTATACTCCTGGATGAATCATTTTCCGCTAAGAGAGCGCTTCTCCGCAATAAATCAATGCCAAAGCGAAGATCTCCTTTCTTGTGGGTGAAGTCCACGACAGACTCTAGAATCTCCTCCGGAACAACATCCCTGTAGAACCCATACCTGACCCTGTATTCGAGGATGTCTCTAATCTCTTCCCGGCAGTAGGGTCGGAAATGGATGAGGGATGGGTTGAACACACTCCTGGCCTTCTCACTTAACTGTGCTATGTGCTCCTTTTCTATCATAATCCCTATGACACCAACCCGATCGAAGTCGTAGCTTACGTGGGCCTTCAAAAGGTCAATCAAAACAGCCTCCACGTTCTTGTTCAAAAAAAGCCGGTCTAGCTCATCTAATGCCACGACAAGACTCCTATCCTCCTTTTTTAGTCTGCCGTATACTCTCTCTTTCACATCCTCAAGAGGTTTACCTGTGCTGGGGGGAGGGAACCCATAAAGAGATTCATATATTTTTGCGAATATGGCATAGGGTGTGGAATAGTCCTCGCAGTTGATGTAGACTGTAGCTAGCTTGCCACTGGATTCCTTGATCTGCTGGAAGAGGTATCTCACAGCTGTTGTTTTCCCTGTGCCAGCCGGGCCGTGGATGAGAGTATTCACCGGATTCACCCCCCTTAACCCCGGCTTGAGAGAAAAAGCCAGCTCCTTTGTTTCACTGTCCCTGTGCATGAAGTCTGCAGGGATGTGGTTTGGGGTGAAGATCGTCTCGTCCCGGAATAGTGTCTCTTCACTTAGAAGAATGTCTTTGATTTCCATATTCTATCTGTTAATAGAATAAGGAATAAAAGAAAAAAATACTGGTTCCTTGCTTCTCTGATCTAGTTTCACCGTCTTGGGTCTGAAGCCCATGTTCCTGTGGACGTATTCTTTTTCTGTTACTCCCAGGTATTCCCATATGTCTCGTCCTTTAGGTATCTTTGGGCATTCAGCTACTTTTGGGTATATCATTTCTTGTACCTCCCCCAGTTAGTATCTGGGATTATCTTTATCCCAGGTGCGTTAAATAAGGGTTGTCCTAGAGTGCGGGGGAAAAGTAACACCCACCCCCTCGCTATCTCAATATAGCGCAATATATATCGCGCAGAACAGATATAAATACCTGACTATATAGATTATCTATGAGCTATATAGATCATCTAATTTTTTTCCTGAAAAGAAGCCAATTATTTTCCCCAGGGAATCTAGCGGACGATTTCATCTTTATCAAAACGTAAGGGCTGTTTATTTTCTCTCCATGAGGTGTGAATACTATCTCGTCATCACCCCACTTATTTATCTCAAGAGTTCCCTTATCCCATATCTTAACACTACCGGCGCCGTATTCGCCTTTGGGAATAGTCCCCTCAAAGCCCGCATAGCCCAGGGGGTGGTCTTCTGTCTTAACAGCCATCCGCTTAACCCCCACATCTAGAGGCACACCCTTAGGCACAGCCCAGCTCTTTAAAACCCCATCTCTCTCAAGGCGCAAATCATAGTGTAACCTGCGTGAATCATGCCTCTGAACAACAAAAATCTTCACATCTCTTTTTTCTACGCCGCCTTTGGGTTCGCTGGTCTTTTTGAAATCTCTTTTTTTCTGATACTCCTCCAAGGCCATATCATCACACCAAACATTAAATAATAGTAAAACTATGAATATATTATGGATTTGACAATCGCCCAAATCTCGGACATACACGTCGGACAGATAAACTTCCTACCAGAGAAATTGGATGCGGCCATAGACGAAATCAATTCACTGGACCCTGATCTCGTGATACTAAGCGGCGATATTACCATGATGGGTTTCAAAGATGAATACATTGAAGCAAAGAAATACGTGGATAAAATAGACAAGAGGGTCCTGGTCATACCGGGAAATCATGACGTCCGCTACATGGGACACATCTACTTCCAGAAATATTTCGGAAGAAGGGAGTGGGTTCATAAGTTCTCTGATGAGCTTTGTATCATTGGATTAGATACATCGCTCCCTGATCTGGATGAGGGTAGTCTGGGCAGGGGTAAACAGAAATGGCTTAGAAGGAAGCTGAATGGGATATCTAATTCCTGCTGCAAGATTGTTGTAATGCACCACCACCTCGTTCCCGTACCGATGACAGGGAGGGAGAGAGCGGTTCTAAGCGACGCAGGAGATGTCCTTGACATTCTGACACAGGGAGGAGTTGATTTATGTCTTAGCGGACACAGACACACACCATACGCGTGGATTGTCAACAACACCGCTGTTGTCACCGCCGGCTCCACATCCACCAAGAAGGTTAGGGCCACCATCAACCAAAGCTACAACATAATAAGATTAACCGATGAACACATCAGGGTGGAGAAAAAGGATGTCTCGGGCGATAAGAAGCTGATGGCTGAATACAACAAAATCAAAGGCAAAAACTATGTCATAACAAAGAGTTAATCCACGCCCACAATTCAATAGTCGAAGATATGTTTAATCCCTTTACGCCTGTGTTTCTTCTCTTTACCGGACCAGATAAAAAGGTACCAGTAGACTGGCATCGTGAAGATACTCCCTAAAAGAAGCATGGCAACCCACATAATCTTTCTTTTAACAAGCCTGGTTTGATATAAGTCAACGAAATAGAAGATAAGCAGGGAAAACACCCACACTACGAAAACCGGAGGGTATGCATAGAAGACTGTAGCTGACTGAGGTATGAAACCAAATACCACCACATAGATAAAATAAATTAATGGCATAATACTCAATAAACCCATGATTATTCTGATATTCTCTTCCATAGTCAATACACTGGGAATTCCCCCCTGAAGACCTCCAAAGCAGGCCCTTTTAGATAAATATGCTCTCCAATGAATTCAACAATTAAGTCCCCTCCCCTGGCATGGAAGATTATTTTTTTATTCCTGTCTGCTTTATTGTTCACTACCGCCGCCATAGCAGAGGCGCATATACCTGTTCCGCATGCCAGCGTCTCACCTTCCACACCCCTCTCATAGGTCCTAATACGAAACTCATTAACCCCCACATCTTCAACGAAATGTACGTTAACACCCTCAGGGAAAATCAGGCTATGATTTCTTATCTCTTCCCCCGCCCGAGGGAGGTCTACATCATCGACGTCATCACAGAACAATACGGCATGGGGGTTGCCCATTCCCACGGCAGTAATCTGGTAGCTAACACCCTCAATCTCTACCTCCTCATCTATGAACCTGGCCTCTGGCTCCCCGGAAACAGGAATGTCTATCCTCTCTAATCGGGGAACACCCATGTCCACCTTCACCTGGCTTACCCGCTCACCGGAAAGCGAAAGCTCCAACTCCAACAAACCCACACCAGTTTCTGCCACTATGGGGTTTTTCCGGACTAAGCCTGACTCGTAGACGTATTTAGCGAAACACCTTATGCCGTTACCGCATAATTCAGCTCTTGAGCCATCAGGGTTATAAAAGACGAATCTGGCATCTGCTTTATCTGTTTTTTGGATGAATACCACGCCATCGGAGCCTACACCAAAACGCCGATCCGAGATTTTAGAAACCAGGGAGGTCTTCTCCGGATCCGGCACAACAATACCGTTGTATTCGTCTATAAGGATAAAGTCGTTGCCTGCGCCCTGCATTTTTACGAAAGATATCTTCATTTTATACCAGCACGTGCAAAAACCCCGCCACAATCAGTAGGAGCACCCCCCATAGGCCTCCTACGGCAACAACCAGCAGGGTGAATAGATTGATAGGTATGCTTACCAGACCCAGGGTGGAGAGCACGTATATGGTCACCAGACCCAGAACCGAGTTAAACAACAGGTATTTTAATGCCTTACCTATTTTCTTCAGGAGCTTGAATAATAGCACAGCCCCAAATAAGGCCAGCACCAAAACCATAAGCTGAGTTAACGGGTTCATTCTTTCCTAGTATGTTTTACCTTTTTGTTTATCTATTGAAAAACTCGCGGTGTCTGCGATGGACATAACAGCCATAACACCTGCCTGTATGGGGTCGGATACGACTAAATCCGCTATATCCGGCACGGAACCTGCCATCTTAAGGGATACTACCTTGATCCCCTGTTCCTGTATCTCTTGGGCTGCCTTCTTTATTTCCCCGCCCATCAGGGAGCCGGCCAGAATCAATACCTTAGCCCTCTGTAGTCGGGCCACAGCCCTTACCGCCTCTGCTATTTCAGCCTCTCCAACGAGGGGTATGGTGTCCACGGAAATCTTCTCCCCCCGTATGTTATGCCGGTCTGCTTCCGAGATTGCGCCGGTAGCCACCTCAGATACCTGGGCGCCGCCCCCAACCACGATAACCCGTTTACCATATATCTGATAGAACGTTGGCACAGTGCTTGTTTTTACCGTCACCTCCAGGCAGTCTATTTCCTCAACCAGCTTATCAAGGTCACATGCGCCGGTAATCTCCAGGTAGAGGTGTACTGTTTCACCGGAGCCTAGCTGTTCTATGTGGACTATGTTCCCTTCATGTGACGCTATCGTGGATGCTATATCCTTCAGGGCTCCTACAACATTCCTTATTTCCACCCAGACTGCTTTCTCCGGCTCAACCATTTTTTCTCTCTTATCCTTGGTTAATATGAGGTATTATCATACTTTATAATTCAACAAAAAAAAATCAGAGGGTGTAGTTTTCAAGCTGATCCGCACATTCCTTTCTTATATCCACCGTTTTTATCTTGGAGCATACGTTACCGTTTTTGATTAATTTAGCTATCTCGAAGTAGCACTCGTCTGCCAGCTTCCTGGTCCGGATTACATCGCACAGGTATCCCTGTTTCATCTCCAGGGCAAGACGGTAGTAGCATCTATCCCTGTCCACTATTTTGCCTATGGACTCGCATATATCCATCCTCTCGGATTCAGCAGCTACTTTCGAGTAGCATTCGTCCCGGTACCAGTCCTCCTTGATACCAGCACATAGTTTTTTGTTGCCGAGCATCCCGGCCAGGGTCACGATACAGTTTGTTTTAATGTCCGGGTCATTTATTGATTTGCAGGTGTTCGGGTTTTTGTTCAAAACAGCCACCTGCTTCAGGCATACATCTTTTTTGAACTGGTATTCTGATTCCTCACACACCTTCGCTGAGGTGAAGTATGGTTCCCTTGTGGTCGAGGTTGTCGAGGTCTCGTTGTATTCGGGTATAGCCGTTGTGGTAGTAACTGAGATGTTGGATGAGTTCGTGGAGTTTGTTGACTGATTTGTTGGAGCATCAACAACGCACCCCGTATAAAGAGACATTATCAAGAACATAACAGCAACCAGCGATTTCCCGGGTTTGGACATCTTCACTCAACTATTAGGTATTGTTTTTTTAAAGCCAGCATCTACATTAAATAATCTATGGCTTATGTGAGGGAGAAGAAGGTTAAGGGACGGAATTACTATTACCTGGTGAAGTCCGTCAGGGAAGGTGGTAGAGTAAGGCAGGTGAATCTGGAATACCTTGGCCCCAAAAAGCCCTCCCGCCGGCATATTAAGGAGTTAAGGAAGAGGTATGATTAGGTTATATTATCAGCTCCCCCAGCACTGCCACGCCTTCACCTTGTCTTATGTCGACTGAGAATTTGTCCATCTTGTGCCTCACACCCCTCATCTTTTTCACCTGAAGGTATCGCTTGACCTTGTTTTCTATTTCAACCGTTCCAAGCTCTATTATCCCGTCGCAGAGGAATTCCTCTGAACCAAGGAGGAGGTTTTCTATGGTTTTCTCCGTAATCACTTCCGCAGCAATAAAGGTTGTTGCCCCCAATGCCCTCAGTTTCTCAAAAAAGAAGTAGAGTTCACTTCTGTCCTTGACTGTATCTATGAGAGTGTAAAGCGCGTTAAGGGAGTCTATAGCCACACAAGTGAAACTGCTCCCAATCTGCTTGTGGTATTTGGACATGGAATCAATAACCCATTCGAATTCCAGGTTGCTCTGGCCTTGTATGCTGCCCAGCTTCCTGGTGTAGTTGTAGTCTATGACGTCGATGGAATTGGGTTTATCCAATCCCATGCTCTTGAGATTCATCAGGTGCCGTTCCTTGTTTTCCTCCAGCGTAATATATATGCCCTTGGAGTCCGTCTGCAGGGTATAGCTTGACAGAGCCGTGAACATGAACGTTGATTTAAAGCTCCCAGGGGTTCCCCTGACAAGAATAATCGACGACTTCGGCTCCTCGTTCTCCATTATCTGCTCAAAACCCGGTATTGAACTCCTCAGCATTTTTACACCTCATCTCCTGTTTCCACCAAATGCACCTCCCTTTCCAGGAGTTTCTTTTGGTTCTCATTTAGTATATAGGGATTAACGGATATTATAAGTATGCAGTTACTGACCCTGATTTTATCCGTAAGCCGTTCCATAAAAAACAATGTTCTCTCGAAGCTGTTGTGTTCTATCAGGTAGTCGAGCCCCCCTATATATATGACTCCCTTACCGCTTCTCTTTGTGAACTCCCCGGTCTCCTCGTCCTTCCTGAATTCCATGTCCCCGCTTTTCTTTATAAAATCCTCTATGACCTGAAGCATCTTCTCAAGCTCGGGACCGAGAGACATGGTGTCTTTCGGTGAGGTCTCAGTAAGCCAGATACAGGGGGTCTTCTTCAGCCTGAGTTTTTCCCTCACATCAAGTGGACATATCCTGGAAAGTAAAAGCCCTTCATATCCCTTAGCTAGAGAGTGCATGAACATGTTAATCCCCTTATCGAATTCCTCCTCCATTATGAGATAGGTTTGGCCTCCCCCTGCCCTGAAGGCTTCACCACTCACCACAATATTGCTTTCCATGGCAGGGGTGATAGCCGGGAAACCCTTCTCCCGTTTTATGGTAAACGATGCGGCAACCAGAAATACTGTGAACACCGGAATCAACTCGACCTTGATGAGTTCCAGCATAAAAGGTTCGTACATGAAATCCTTCACCAGCCTAACAACACAGAGTATGAACGCGGTCATCATGGCCAGCAGTATATAGAGCCATGTGTACGACTCCATCCTGGTCCAGTAATAGCACTTATAGCTTATCAGGACTGCTGTGATGAAACCTATCACTGAAACACACTTTAACGCTATTACTATGTTTGAAAGAGTTATTACTTCAACCACCTTCCCCACCTCTACTGGGTTCCATACAGAATGAGCGATAGTTGTGGTAGCATGCGTAAGCGAAGAGTATGCTCGCCAAAGTGATGCAACCCCACTCCAGCGTACGGAAGGTGCTGAATTCGTATGTTTCCCTTAATATCGCCGCCAGAGTGGAGAAAAAAATAAATGCGAATCCAAGGGTGAAATATTTCCACTTCTTATGTTCAAGTATATACACGTGGAGCATGTGATAGAAAGCAGGCAGTATCAGCATTAGAGTAATAAACTCAGCTATCTGAAACGCCTGACAACATAATGATTCATCCATTTTCTCGGTACAGATTATATTATTGACAGGGGAATAAATAAGTTATTTCACTGAGCCAAGCTCATACAGGAGGCATTTGTTTCTTTCAGCGATTTCTTTTATCTCCTTCTTGTTTTCTCCTGAAACAGAGAGGAGGAAGTTGTCGAGGTTCCGTGTTACAGGCAAAGGTATCCCCTCCAGAGTATCAAATTCCCTGCCTGATTTCTCCGACATCTCATACATTGTGGGATTAAGACCACCCTTCGTAACATCCTTGGAGGCGTTAACCTTAATGCCCGAATCCAGTATCTGATACCATGCCCTGAACAAGGTCTTGGCTTTCTGTATCCTCTCCTCCTGGCTACCCCACAAAGGCTCACCCAGGAGAATCAATGAATCACCCTCCCTTGCGCCAGAGTCTCTTATCGGCTTCTTAAGGATTAGTTCACCAACTACCGTGATACTGCACCTGGGCTCCACCCCCTCAAAGAGGGTGTTCCCCCCCAGTACAGGTATCTCCATGGCCCGGGCCTGCCTCTTCAGGCTCTCAGCCATATCTCTTACATCCTCCCTGAGCCCAATAAGCGTGTTAAGGCAAAACAGGGGTCTGCCTCCCTTGACCACAACATCCGTGGATGCATGTATCAAAGCCGACTTCATGACCAGCCTCTTGCTGTATGGCCCGTCGGTGGAAGCCAGCAGCTTCCCCCCACAGAAATTTATGCATACAGAGTCATCCCAGTCTCTTATGCCCATGACCGGCTCCGCCATAGCGTCCATGTCCATGAACAATTCCCTGAGAAACTCTATTGACTTAACGTATCTCTCGACTTGGCTCATTTTCCGTCGTAGGCCTGCAGGTCCAGGTTCACGTAAGAAAAGCCCAGGTTCCTGAATCCTCCTATTATGTGGTCGCTGTTCTCTATAATAGTTGGGAAGTCGCCCCTGAAGGATTCTATTCTTGCGATATGATCGTGGTTCCGAACCCGGAATTGTTTAATCCCCAACGCCCTGAGCAGTTCCTCTGCCAGATCTATTTTCTCCAGTTTTTTCCTGGTAAGCTCTCTCCCGTAGGGTATTCTCGTCGCCAGGCAGGTATTGGAGTATCTATCATGATTTGAGAGCCCTAGTTTTTTCGCCCCCTCCCGTATATCACCTTTTGTAAAACCAGCTTCAGCCAGCGGAGTCTCAACTCCATCCTCCTTGAGGGCTTTGAGCCCCGGCCTCTCCTCCCTCAGGTCGTCGGCGTTTGTACCGTCAAAGAGTGTTTCCATCCCCTCCCTGTCGGCTATGTTTTTCAGTATCCCCGCAATGCGTTTCTTGCATATATAGCACCTGTGGGATGGGTTTCTGGCGAGTCTTTCATCTTCCAAGAAGTTATCTTTCACCAGCTGGTGTCTGACACCTATCTCGGACGCTATCTCACCTGCCTTTTCCACGTCGGTCTGGGACATCAACCCGTTGTCTATGGTCACAGCCAGTGCATTCCCCCCAAGGATGTCGTATGACGCCTTCGCCAGCAGGGTGCTGTCCACACCCCCCGACAGGGCTATCACCACCCTTTCATGTCGTGAAATAATCTCCTGGAGCTTCTTATATTTGCCTGCACTCATATTAAATATATATCAATTTAAGGTTAAAGAAACAATGTCTGGCTCGCGTATTCCCGGCTTCTACAAGCTGGACGTCAAGGAGAGAGTGGAGAAGATTAAGGCCTTCGCCTCCCTAAACGAGGAGGAGGTTTCATTGTTAGATGCTGGTTTGTCTCTTGAGCAGGCTGATGGGATGATAGAGAATGTCTACGGCATATATTCTCTGCCGCTGGGTGTCGCAGTGAATTTCAGGATAAACAACAGGGATTACCTGGTTCCCATGGCCACGGAGGAGTCTTCTGTTGTGGCTGCGGCATCTAATGCGGCCAAGGTTTTCCGCTCATCAGGTGGTTTCAGGGCCTCCTCAAGCGAGCCGTTGATGACGGGGCAGATCCAGGTAACAGACTGCTCTCCTGAGAAAGCTGCAGCTTCTGTTATTGACGCCAGGGATGAGTTAATGGATTTAGCTAACCAGCAGGATCCTGTTCTCGTGAAACTGGGTGGGGGTGTGCGTGATGTTAAGGCCCGCGTGGTTGGTGATATGCTTGTTGTCCACATCCTGGTTGACGTGAGAGACGCTATGGGAGCTAACGCCGTTAACAGCATGTGTGAGGCGTTGACGCCATTGATTGAGGATTTAACCGGCGGTAGAGTGAATTTCCGCATCCTCTCCAATTACGCTTTGGAGAGGACTGCTAGGGCTGAAGCCAGCATACCCCTGGAGTCTATCGGGGAGGATTTAGCCAGGGATATCGTGTCCGGCTACCGGTTCGCTTCCCTGGACGTGTATAGGGCTGTGACCCACAACAAGGGGGTTATGAATGGGGTATCCGCTGTCTGCCTGGCTACCGGGAACGATACCCGGGCTGTTGAGTCAGGCGCCCATGCTTTCGCCTGCCATAAGGGTGGATATGCACCCCTCTCTAAGTGGTTTATCGAAGATGATCTGTTGAAGGGTTTCGTTGAGCTTCCTGTTGCCGTCGGCATTGTGGGAGGTGGAACAATGCATCCCATGGCCAGGCTTTCGCTTAAGATACTTAATGTTTCTTCTGCCAGGGAGTTGGGCGAGGTTCTTGCTTCCGTTGGCTTAGCCCAGAATTTCGCTGCACTGCGGGCTCTTGCCTCCGAGGGCATCCAGAAGGGTCATATGAGATTGCACGCCAGAAACATCGCGGTAATGGCCGGCGCCTCAGGTGTCGAGGTTGAGGAGGTGGCGGATTTATTGATTGAGGGAGATAAGATTAGAGTGGATAAAGCCAGGGAGTTCCTGGATGATTTAAGAAAAAATGACTAGATACAGGATTGGTTTAATCCCGGGGGATGGTATCGGCCCGGAGATTATTGATGAGGGAGTGAAGGTTTTGGATAGGGTTTCAGAGCTTGAAGGCTTTGATATTGACTGGATTAGTTACCCTTATGGAGCTGATCATTACCTTGAGACGGGGGAGCTTTTACCTGAGAGTGCGTTGAAGGAGATGTCAGGTCTTGACTCGATTTATCTGGGGGCGTTGGGTGATCCCCGCTGTGAGCCGGGCATTTTGGAGAAGGGTATTCTCTTGAATCTGCGCTTTTATCTGGATCAGTTCGTTAACCTGAGGCCGATTAAGCTACTTGAGGGTGTTTCCTGCCCTCTGAGGGATCCTGGTGTTGTGGATTTCACTGTTGTGAGAGAGAACACTGAGGACTTCTATGTTGGCATAGGCAACAGGGCTTCTGTTGGTAAGAGCAGGCAGCATCTGGAGGTGTTGCGGAGCCTTTATAGCGTGAAATTCGGCTTGGATGTGGAGGTGGATGGCTCTGAGATAGCCTACCAGGTTGGTGTAATGTCCCGCAAGGGCGCGGAGAGGATTATCAGGTACGCTTTTGATCTGGCTGTGAGAAAAGAACAGGAGAGGGTCACTGCAGTGGATAAGGCTAATGTTTTGACGTCTATTTATGGTTTCTGGCGTGAGGTATTTAATTCTGTTGCAGCAGATTATCCGTCGATTGAGACTGAGTTTAATTTCGTGGACGCTATCACGATGTGGTTTGTGAAGAAGCCCTCCTGGTACCAGGTTGTTGTAACACCCAACATGTTCGGGGATATTATCACGGACTTGGGGGCGATGATACAGGGCGGTCTGGGTCTGGCTCCGGGGGGGAATATTAACCCGGATGGTGTGTCCATGTTTGAGCCGATTCACGGCTCTGCTCCGAAGTATAAGGGCATGAATAGGGCTAACCCCATAGCCACTATCTGGGCTGGTGCTTTGTTGCTGGAGGAGCTGGGTGAGGTGGAGGCCTCAAAAAATGTGGTATCGTCTATCGAGTCCCTCCTTAAGGAAGGGAAGACGCTGACAAAAGATCTAGGGGGTTCCGCGACAACAAGCGATTTGGGTGATGCGATATCCAGGAAACTGGATGAGTTCTATTAGTTCCCCTTTTCTGTTTTTTTTTTGTTTTTTGTTGGTTGTTTCAATTTCATATTTATACTATAAAGTTTTATATAGTAGTATATAATATTTTTATTGGTGATGTGGATGTTAAACAAAAAAACAATCCTGTTAACGGCACTAACCCTTTTACTGCTGCAAGCAACCAACGCAACAACAGAATACTGGAACACACCAGAGGACTGTGTAATAGACGCAGACCAAACAGACACAGACAAGACAATAATCTACACATGCGACATCATAGTAAACAACAGCGCAACATGGAACCTCGAGAACGTAATACTTAAATCAAACCAGACAGAAAATTGGCAGTATAACATCCAGATAAAAGACGCTACAGTAAATTTCAATAGGGTCTCATTCATATCTCAAAATGATAAAATGACATCACATTCACACACAAGCGAATCAATAGTATCATTTGTTAGGTGTGACATACCTTATCCACAAAGATGGAATCCTGTGTGACATACCTTATCCACAAAGATGGAATCCTGGAATAAATGATGGAGGGGATATGGTAATAAACAACACAATGATCAGTACCTCATTCAGTCTAGCTCCTCCAGCCGAAAACAAGGTTTTAATCGAGAATATGAGCATGGGGCGGTATGGAGGAATTAGTTTATGGTACAACCAGGGAGATATAGAATTTTTATTATCCGATAACCAGGAATACTCGCAGGTTGACTGGTATTATTTGAGGGGTTCTGGTTGTGACGTTTATGGTTACTATGATGTGGTGGGTGAGGGTTACTGGTTGTCTGGGAGGACTGTGAGACGCCATTATCCAGTATGCGCCTACATAGACGAAGGAGATACTAGCATAGGAGCGGGTAATGAAATAAGCCTCTGGTATAATAACAGCTTGGTGGATTCAGCATCCACAAACAGTGAGGGATGTGCTGTGCTCAGCAGATTGTTTGATGTTAACACATATAACCGCAATCATAGCATAAAGATCAACGGCGAAACAATCCGAGAGGATATAGATTTCTACAGCGACACCATAGAAGCAGACGAAAACGGAGACATAAAAGGAATAGTGCTAAAAGAAGTCACAGGAACCTCAACTACCACAACAACATCAACCACCACTTCATCTACCACAACAACCTCCACAAGCCCCTCTACGACCACAACATTACCTTCTGGAGGATATTATTCACAGGAGGAAGTGAGCTACAGTTGGGATAACTGTGAAACCGTATTCAAAGAGAGCGCAGGAGACGACAACATGTATACCACAGCAGTACCCTTCGAGTTCAAATATTATGGTGAGACTAAACCAGCTGGAACCCAGATATACATTGATACAAACGGCAGATTATCGTGGACAGACACAGCATCAGACTATCAGCCAACAGAAAACGAATTCAAGGCAGAGGAAGACATAGCCGTGTCTTGGATAGACATGAAAGCTTATGGAAGGATATACGAATGCCATCAGGGAGCAGGATCAACAGATGAAAGATTAATTATTACGTGGGATACTGCATGGTATAGCGGGGATAAGGCAATATATCAGGTGGTGTTACATAGGAACGGGGACATAACCATAAATTACAATAACATGAGCAATGCATCAAACGCAGGACAAACCGGGAGAGGAACAGTATATAGGGGGGTAAGCAGGGGAGACAGCACAGACTACATACTGAACACCTGGAACAATATAAATCAGGACATGAACCATCGATCATTAAGATACATATATGATGGCACAACAACAACCACAACAATAACCACAACAACATCAACCACCACTTCATCTACCACAACCACCTCCACCACTACAACAACCTCCACAAGCCCCTCTACGACCACATCAACTACCACATCAACTACGACCACCACACATCCTGAATGCACTGCTGGGTCCAGCTGCAGTCTTTGTGAGGGGTGGGTGGATATAGAAACCGCTAAGGGTGTTTTCAAAGTACGTAAGGGAGGGGGTAGCATATATTATAATCAGGTGTGCATCAATGAACAGGCTACGTCAGTGATAATCCTTCCCATTTAGTTATTTTTACTTTAGATTTTTCTTTAGTATTTATACGACCTTTGCACATATTATAACAAATAAAATCTTTAGAGTATTTTATTGTATGATGGATTTCAAAAAAACAATCCCCCCAACAACCCTAATACTCCTCCTGATAACACAAGCATCAGCCCTCAACACCTCAATCGAAGTCCAGACACTAATGTCCACCCTCCTGGAAAACGCCACACCCCTCGGTGAAACACCAACGACAACAGACCTAGCATTCCATAAATCATCCACGCAAGGTGGTTTACTAGGTGACCTCTCATTCAACGACTACATACACGGGGTGTATTTACTCGATTATGAACAGGATTCGGATATGTGGACCTCTAGTCGCTGCACATTCTACAACGACCACATAAGATGCAATGCAGTGTGGGATTG
Organism: Candidatus Altarchaeales archaeon ex4484_2; assembly: GCA_002254565.1. Taxonomy (GTDB): domain Archaea; phylum Altiarchaeota; class Altiarchaeia; order IMC4; family QMZM01; genus EX4484-2. The sequence goes on from NJEG01000001.1 coordinate 55,225, forward strand.
GCCAACAAATAAAATTGCGGTATTAAAGAAGACTGTGCGTGGTCCGGCGAAACTGGAGTTTGAATGGACAGGTGGAGGTAGCGGAGACTACTCCCACATAAGTTTCTATATTGATGGGGTTCAAAAAATAAAAAAGACAACAGGCTTCGATTGGGAAACAGAGGTCTATGAAATACCGGAGGGAATCCATGAATTAAAGTGGTATGCGTATTGTGGAGGATCTCATAGAGACAGATACTTCAAGGTTAAACCAAAAATAAACCCAACAGTTATTACCTGGGATTCAGCGGGTGATAAAACAATTTACCTGAAGCTACCTAAAAACGCCGAAACCGTAAACTCCTTGATAGGTTTAAACGGGCCTTCAGCGAAGAAACCAGATGATGTGTTCACCAAAAACCTGGGCTATTCCTGCATAGGTGAGGGAGACCATGGTGATTACGACTGCGAAGGTTGCGCTGGCTCTGACTTCTACCACTTTCAGGTTCCGGGTAGTGAATCCAACCTAGCGAGATACACTATAACAACAACAGGATGCGGCGGCTCCGGAAGTAATAATGGAGAAGCAATCCAGAGAGTAGTCTGTCATACACCCTCTGGAGATGATGTTTATGAGAGAATCTATGGATATGATAGTTATTATGAGCGTTATAGGGAGCTGAAAAACACTGTGTGCGCAAAGACATTGAATCTGGTCTGTGATTCAATCGACGTTGAAGCATGGTGTAAAGGGTATGCTGACAGGTACTATGGCAGCTGTTCCGCTGGTAGCTGCGATTCAAGAGCGGATTTTGATGTATCCTATGAGCTGTTGTTTCCAACTAATTTTTCTGTTGATGTTGGAGGGTGGGGAATTTATTCCAGATCAGGTGACTTCACAGGTTCAACGGTTTTATCTAATTTTTCTGAGCACGTTAATGATTACTTGAAAAATTGCTCCCCTGACGAGGGAGGCTACTGCATGGTCCCCCTAGTATTCCACTCTGACTCCCCAGGGCAGGTGAAGGTTTCAGAGATAAACGTAGGCTACAAGAAGAAACCAGTTGAAGGAGAAGAACACATTTCTTTATACGCTTCCTGCACATCAAGAGATGATGATTGTACCAGTTATCAGGGGAACTCATTCAATCCAAGAAGATCCCCTGGGGAGTATCTGTTCGAAATCCACACCACAATCAGCGGAGGAATTAGTCGCATAAACCCAACCAGATTCGGAAACTGGCTGGAGAGTTATAGGAGATACGAAATCACCTGCTATAAAATAGATGGTTCAACCCAAACATACACTTCTAGTGGAAACATAAATAGAACACAATATTATAAATGCACACACCTCAACTTCAAAGTAACAGCCCATGCCAACTCAGCAGGTGGTAGTGAGAGAACAATCTCAACAATCGAAGCTGAGATCAACATAAGATATAATGAATCAAATCAGTATCTGGTTTTCGGCTCCGAGCTGGTGGCTGGCGTAGAAAACAACGTATCAGCCACGATACGCAACTCCGGCTCAGCTACCGGATCATTTATTGCCTCCCTGCTGGTTGACGGTATACCTCAAGAGCATAAAATCATAAACCTCACAGAAGGTGAATCCCGTGATCTGGTGTTCAATTACACACCCCAAGCAGGCCAACATAACGTTTCTATCACAGCCAACCTCTTATCTGACGGCGTAACAGTCCAGGAACTATTCACCGGAAACAATATCATCTCCAGGTTGGTTACTGTGGAAGGCTCTGTTGTGGAATCCAAGCCAACAGATTCCGCAGCCTCCTTCGAGGATGTTCTGTTATCTGTTGCAGGTCAGCGCACGCTGGCCGTGGGCTGCAGCGTGAGTAGGCAGTGCTGGGATGGATTCCATGAAACAACCGATGAATGCGTTGATGGGGTCTGCACACACTACTGCGAAGGCGGATGCTTCCCAGGATTCGACTACGCAGGAGAATACACCCTGAACCCCACCAACCTAGAGGAAGGCGATACTGTACCCGTATCAACTACAGTCTACAACAACGGGGAGCTGGACGCCAACAACTTCCTGGTGACCCTAGAGGATAATGGCAGGATAGTAGATTACCGGATGATCTCCCTGGAAGACGGGGAAAACAGGGAGGTTGAGTTTTCCTGGACTGCCTCCCACGGAAGTCATGTGTTGTCCACCGTAATTGATCCATTACCCGAACCAGATGGTGTGATACCCGAGTCTAGAGAGGATAATAATGTGATGTCGACTTCTATTGTTGTTAGAGATTCACCTGAAAAAACTGCTTTAACTGATTTAGTCGCTTACTGGCCTATGGATGAAGGCTTAGGTAACTCAGTGAAGGACTACTCGGGTAACGGAAACCACGGCCTTGTTTCAGGCGCCTCCTGGACCGAGGGAGTATCAGATTCCGCTCTAAAATTCGACGGCATAGACGACTATGTCCTAGTGGACGATAAAGGAAACAGCTTCGGTAAGACGCTATGTAATAATGGATGCAGTTTCTCGTTGTGGATAAAACCAGATAATCTAGACAGGAATCAGAGGATCCTCTCTCGCTACGATACAACAGGCCTTGACCGATTCTTCTGCATGTATATAAACGCAGGTGATTATTTCTTCTGGGTTAACGGAGACGGTGATATCACCAACATATCAGTATCTGCAACACACGGAGATTTTGCCTCTACTGGCTGGCATCACCTGGTGGGGACATTCAACGGCTCCACCACCCAGGCTGGAGTAACCCAACTTTACGTGGACGGCAAACTCAAAGACACCTCCACAAAATACATAACAATAAATGAAACAGCATGGCAGGATGATGAAACTGTTTTTCTTGGTGTTAGGGATGATAGCTCATATGTTGATTACCTAAACGGTTCAATTGATGAAATCAGGATTTACAGCCGAGCCCTAAGTCCCACGGAGATAGAAGGCTTGTTTGGTTTACACAGGGGAGGTCCTCTTGTTGCCGCCTACTACCTGGATGAAGGCTTTGGCTCGGTGGCCAACGACTCCTCCGGAAACGAGAACCATGGAATAATCCACGGAGCCAGCTGGGTTGATGGATTTTCAAATCACACCACCCTGAAACCAAGCAACAAGCTAACTCTTTCTGCATGGGTTAAGTTAGGTGAACCATTGGGTTCACAGGATAACTGGGCGGGCGTGTTCAGTAAATACGTTTCTGGAGCGGAGGGTTCAGGTTACTATCTGGAGATGAGGGGATACGATAACAGAACAGTCTGCGCTATGCGGGACGCATCCCACACCTACCACCAGGTCTACGCTGTGGACGAGCCATTTGATCTGGGATGGCATCAGATAACCTGCACCTACAACGGATCCAGACAGATATTATACATTGATGGGGTGGAGAAAGCATCCGCCGAGTGGAGCGGGAACCTAAGCCATAATACCCTCCCCCTACGG